>DSBG01000087.1 GCA_011046135.1 Deltaproteobacteria bacterium | reverse complement strand
AACAGACTTCCCCTGATACCCCAGGAAAAAGAATTACTCATGGCTCCTCCTCTTTCATCAACAGCACGAATCTATTGCGCACTGGCTGCGCACTGCCACCAACACCACACGAGTCTATTACATTATTCCTGGGGAAAGCAAGGGTGTATCACGTCGTACGCAACGGGAAAGAAACCAGGTGTACGCACAATTCTGATCGTGGAGACCATGGGATGTTCCGCCCAAGCCCCTGCCTGGGATATTCTTTTTAACGTTTCGGGTTGGAGGCACAGCGTACACAGAGTACCACATCCGGCAACACCTCAAGCCGTCCCTGGTCAATGGGGTTTTCGCAGCGCACGCAGAATCCATAGGTGCCCAGCCTGATTCTCTCGAGGGCTGCTTCAACTGCCTGTATCCGCCCTTCACGCCTGCGCTTCATCTCCAGGGCCAGTTGCTGCACCTGCATGGCATCACCACGAGAAACCCTTCCCATGGTACCATCGACCTGCACCGGCCGAGATTCATCCACCGGCTGGTTCATTGCGGAACGCAGATCATCCAGCAGTTCCCTGAGGATCTTTTCATACCTGTGTGTCGTTTCATTGTTCATTCGATATACCCCCGAGGAAAAGGCATCCCTGGTTCACCGCCCCTGTCCACACCGGAACCCATCACGCCACCCGTTGCGCCTCTGTTTCAGGCATCGACGGGGGATACGCACTCAGTTCCACCTCGGTGTTGTGCTGTTGAAAGTAGTTCACGTGCCACTGGCTCGGAAACAAGAGCACGGGCAGCCCTGATCCGTCGCGTCCAATCCTGACACCACTTGGGAGCATAAGGGATCCCAGGTCTGATCCTCCTGCCCTGATCCACCTGGCCATGGTCCACGAAGCCTCCTCGATGCGGGAGGACGCACCATACTCCGTTGCCAGGCGATATTGAACGATCTCGAACTGCAAGGGGCCGACAGCAGCCAGCAAAGGAATCCGCTGGTGGGCATCGGGCAGTTCGAAGGCATGTACCACTTTTTCCGTGAGCAACTGGTTCAGGCCATCACGAAAACGCTTGTGATTGGAAGGAACCTCGTTGTGAAGAAAGGCAAAACACTCCGGAGGAAAGCGCGGAATCTCATTGAAAAGGATGGTCGGATCTTCGCTGAGCGTGTCGCCGATCGAGAGAATCTTTGCTCCCGCTATGCCGATCACGTCACCCGGATACGCCTCATCAATGGTTTCCCGGTCACGACCGAACATCTTGTTGGAGTTGGAAAGGCGTACCTTCTTTCCCGTGGGAACGTGCGTCACGGTCATATCGCGCGTGAAGCGGCCGGATACGACCCGTATGAAGACGATTCGGTCGCGATGGTTGGGATCCATGTTCGCCTGAATCTTGAAGACGAATCCCGAAAAGGCATCACGCTCGGGCGCAACCGGGTTACCGCGGCTGATGCGGGGCATGGGGGGGGCGGAGAGTTCGATGAATCCGTCCAAAAGCCCCTGTACCCCGAAGTTGTTCAGGGCGCTCCCGAAGAATACCGGGGTTGTTCGGGCAGCCAGCACATCGGCAGAATCGTAGCTGACCCCTGCCTCATTGAGGATCTCCACTTCCTCGCATACCTCGCCGAAGGTGGTTTCATCCAGAGACTTCCGCACCACAGGATCCGACATGCCACAGGTGGAAACCGGCGCAGGATACATACCCCCGGGGGTACGGTCAAAGAAGTGAGCCAGTCTGGATCTCCTGTCCCAGATTCCCTTGAATCGATCCCCCGTTCCCAGAGGCCAGTTCATGGGGTAGGCACCGATTCCCAGCACGTTTTCCAGTTCATCCAGCAGCTCGAGAGGTTCGCGGGATGGCCTGTCCATCTTGTTGATGAAGGTAAAGATGGGCACCTTGCGAAGTCTGCACACCTCAAAGAGCTTTCGTGTCTGACTCTCGATCCCTTTTCCGGCGTCGATCACCATGATAGCGGCATCCACAGCCGTGAGAACGCGGTAGGTGTCTTCAGAAAAATCCTTGTGCCCCGGCGTATCCAGCAGATTGATGCGAAATCCTTCGTAGTCGAAGTTGAGCACCGTGGAGCTGATGGAGATACCCCGCTTGCGCTCGAGCTCCATCCAGTCAGACGTGGTTGAACGCTGTTTCTTCCGCGCTGTGACGGATCCTGCCAGCTGTACGGCACCACCGTAGAGCAGCAGCTTTTCTGTCAGGGTCGTTTTTCCCGCATCCGGGTGCGATACAATTGCCAGGGTCCTTCGCCTGAAAATTTCATGGATCTTGTTCATTACCGGGGCCTTCCCTTCTCTTGTGTGTATCTTCCATACGTCTCTGTCGTTATCTCGAGACCTCACGTAGCCAGGAGTTAACACCCGCTTACGCTCTTGTTGAAAACGGGCACGAGGGATACGTTCTCTTCAGGACTGGTTCGCGTACATCAGGGCGGGGTGGAGCCAGAATCAATCCACCCGAAGAATGATGCCTGTGGAGCATGCTGATATCGAGAGTAACGGTTCATGGCCGGACAATAGCACCCTCGAGATGTCCAGCGCAAGGCGATTCTCAACGCGGTAAAACCTGTGCTTTGACCCATGCACCTTCGCTCCTCACCAAGAAGTTCCCGCTGGTTGTCTCGCCGCGTGCCGGTGTGTCCCGTGTCCCCCTCCGCTCCGTTTCGGGACCATGGGTCAGAATTACTTGACAATCGTTCTTGATTCAGTGAAAATGGAACTCAGTTGATATTAATAGTGCTATCCCCTTACTCTATCAGTTTTCGGAAATAGGAAACTCTTTAACGTAGGTGGTGTACTATGTTCTGGCAGATGATCGTGAGCGGGCTGGCCATGGGATGCATCTATGCCCTGATAGCCCTGGGGTTTGTCCTCATCTATAAGGCGACGGAGATCGTCAACTTCGCCCAGGGCGACATCATGATGGTCGGTGCCTTTGTCGCATACACCACATTGATTCTCTTCCACGTGCCCTACATCCTGGCCATTCTCATGACCCTGGTCTTCATGGCGCTCTTCGGAATGGTGATCGAACGGGTGCTCCTGCGTCCCCTCATCGGGGAACCCGTCTTTGCCATGATCATGGTGACGCTGGCGGTGGGTATCCTGCTGCGCAGCGTTGCAGGCATGATCTGGGGGTATGAAACCTACCGGTTCAGCGCGGGCATGGTGGATCAGCCGGTTCGATTCGCAGGCGTCTCCCTGTCCTCCATTCACCTGTGGATCATGGGGGTGACGGTCATCCTCATCGGGGCGCTGTATTTCTTCTTCAACAGGACCAAAATGGGGATTTCCATCGAGGCCACCTCCCAGAATCAGCTGGCCGCGTTTCTCATGGGCATCGGCGTGAAGAGGGTGTTCTCAAACATCTGGGCTATCGGCGCCATCGTGGCGGCAATCGCGGGCATCCTGCTCTCCCCCATTCAATTCCTGAACTACAACATGGGCTACATCGGTCTGAAGGCTTTTCCTGCCGCAGTCCTGGGTGGGTTCGGCAGCGTTCCCGGCGCCATTGTGGGCGGCATCATCATCGGGGTGTCCGAATCGCTTGCGGGCGTCTACCTGCCCGGGGGCTTCAAGGAAACCACCGCCTGGATCATCCTGATCATCGTTCTCCTGATTCGACCGGAGGGAATCTTCGGAATTCAGCAGCAGAAGAGGGTCTGATTCATGCGATTCATCAAGCGAACGACCTACATGCATGATATCCAGCTCTTCAGGTACCGCAGCACCCTGGTCTGGTACCTGCTCCTCGGCGTGGTGGTGCTGGCGGCACCCCTGTCGATGGGGGCCTATGGAATGTCCCTCCTCACCCTGGTGGGAATCTATGCCATCGTTGCCCTGGGGCTGAACCTGCTCACGGGCTTCACGGGGCAGATCTCCCTCGGTCATGCCGCCCTCTTCGCTGTGGGGGCCTACACATCGGCCATCCTCACCGGGACCCACGGGGTTTCGTTCTGGCTGGCTCTGCCGGCTGCCGGTATCCTCGCCGCGATCGTGGGTATTTTCATCGGACTTCCGGCGCTCCGGCTCAAGGGCCTGTATCTTGCCATAGCCACCATGGGACTGGGATTCATCGTCGAAGAGATCATCGTCCACTGGAGCAGCATGACCGGCGGGGTAAACGGGCTCGCCGTTTCCCGTCCCGTCCTGGGGGCCTTCGAGTTCTCTTCCGACGACAGCTTCTACTACCTGGTGGTTTCGATCCTTTTCATCATGACCGTTATCATGAAGAATCTTCTGCGCACCCCGACAGGCCGGGCATTCGTCGCCATTCGTGACAGCGATGTGGCAGCATCGTCCATGGGGATCAACCTGGCCGCGTACAAGACCATCGCCTTTTGCATCAGCGCCTTCTATGCCGGAATCGCCGGTTCCCTGTTCGCGCATTTCATGTACTTCATCGGTCCCGAGAACTTCACCTTTCTCATCTCCATCAGTTTTCTGGTGATGATCGTTGTGGGGGGGGTCGGGTCGGTTCACGGTGCTGTGTTCGGAGCCATTTTCATCACACTCCTTCCTGAGTTCATCAGTTTTACAAGGGGCTACCTGCCCGAGGTCATCGGAAAGCAGGTCGGTCTCCAGGAGGCGACCTATGGTCTGGTCCTGATCCTCTTCCTCAGGTTCGAACCCATGGGTCTCTACGGTCGATGGCTCAAGATCAAATTTTATTTCGAACATTTCCCCTTCTACAAGAAGGACACGTTTAAACGGGAGCGGAAGTTCTATCGCACCGAGCATTGATACGGGGAGAAACCGGGCTGGTTCGTCATGATGATTCGGGAGAACGAGGTGCCGGGACAATGAGAGAAAGACAGTTCTTTTCCGTGCAGAACCTCTCCATCCGCTTCGGCGGCATCCAGGCGCTCAAGGATGTGAGCCTCGAGGTGAAGCCGGGCAGCATCCACGCGCTGATCGGTCCCAACGGGGCAGGCAAGACCACCATCCTGAACTGCATCAGCCGGGTGTACAAGGCCGACGGCGGCACGGTTGTCTTCAAGGGCGAAGATGTCTCGCGCCTCAAACCCCACCAGGTGGTTTCACGGGGGATCTCGAGGACCTTCCAGAACATCGAACTGTTTTCCAACATGACGGTCATGGACAATATCCTGCTGGGCCGCCATTCGAAACGACAGACCTCTCTCCTGAACGATGCCCTGTTCTGGGGGAAATCGCAGCGGCAGGAGATGCAGTTTCGCGAACGTGTCGAAGAGATCATAGATTTCCTCGATCTTCAGGCCTATCGGAACCTCCCCATCAGCAGGATCCCCTATGGGGTGCAGAAAAATGTTGAATTGGCGAGGGCCCTGGCTGCCGAACCGGATCTTCTCCTCCTGGATGAGCCGTCTTCGGGCCTCAATGTGGAGGAGACCCAGGACCTTGCCTTCTGGATCGAGGACATCAAGGAAGATTTCGGCATCACCATCCTGCTGGTAGAGCACGACATGAGGCTGGTGATGGACGTCTGCGACGCTGCAACGGCATTCAACTACGGCAGTGTCCTGGCATACGGAACACCGGCGGACGTTGTGAAGGACCCTGAGGTGGTAAAGGCCTATCTGGGGGAAGAGGGGTGAGATGGCGCTCCTGGAAGTAAGAAATCTCGAGGTTTCCTACGGTCCGGTAAACGTGTTGAAAGGCATCTCCTTCACCATCGAGAAGGGCCAGATCATCACGATCCTGGGTGCCAACGGGGCGGGCAAGACCACGACGCTGCGCACGATCTCAGGTCTTGTCGAGCCCGAAAAGGGCAATATCATTCTCGAGGGACAGGAGATCAAAGGGTTCGAACCGGACAGAATCGTCCGCCTGGGCATTTCCCATGTTCCAGAGGGGCGGGAGGTTTTTCCCGATCTGTCGGTCTACAAGAATCTGCTCATGGGCGCCTTCATCAACAGCGACGCCCGCGTGGTGGCCGAGAACCTCGAGATGGTGTATCACTACTTCCCGCTGCTCCGTGACCGGTCCAGCCAGCACGCCTACACGTTAAGCGGCGGCGAGCAGCAGATGCTCGTCATCGGGAGAGCCCTCATGAGCAAGCCGAAACTGCTCCTGCTGGACGAGCCGTCCCTGGGTCTTTCCCCGAAACTGATCAAGACGATTTTTGGGATCGTTCGGCGCATCAACGAAGAGGAAAGCACGACGATCCTCCTGGTGGAGCAGAATGCCCGGATGGCGTTGGAAGTTGCTCAGCACGGGTACATCCTGGAGGTCGGCCGCATGGTCATGGACGACACGACCGAGCGCCTGAAGCAGAACGAGGACGTTCAGGAGTTTTATCTGGGTATGCAGGAACACGGGATCCGGGGCACCAGGAGATGGAAAAAGAAAAAGATGTGGCGGTAGCGCAGGAGGCAAAGACATGACCTGCGAACTGAAAAGGGAGATGTGTTTTTCTTTTATGGGGGTTGCCCCTGGTCCATGTGAGATTATTTCTCACACTATAACCTGACAAAAAGGAGGCGTAGCATGAAAAAGGTGAAGGGTGTCTTTATATTGTTTACAGTCTTGGTCCTGTCGCTGTTTCTGGCAGCAGGAACACTGCAAGCTGATGAGGGTGTAACCGATACCGAGATCAAGATCGCGTCCATCGTCGACCTGTCGGGACCCATTGCCTTCATGGGAAAGGGCGTCACCGACGGGGCCCGTCTCTACTTCGAGTACATCAACGACCATGGAGGCATCCATGGTCGCAAAATCAACTACTGGGTCGAAGACGACGGCTACCAGTCTCCCCGGGCGATGGTCGCCGCCAGAAGGATCATCGAGCGGGACAAGGTGTTTTCCATCTTCCTCGTTCTCGGTTCGACCGCGGTGAATGCCATGTACCCCTTCACCTCCTCGCGGGGCGTTCCTATCCTGTGTCCCGGCACCCAGAACCGCGAGATGGGCATCCCTCCCCGGAAGTATCTCTTCATGCCCGACCCCACCTACACGGACATGGGAAAGCTTGCCGTGGAGTGGCTGGTGGACGACCTTAAAGTCGAAAACCTTCGCATAGCCGTTCTCTACCAGGATGACTCCCCGGGTCATGACTGGGTCCGTGGCGTGGAAATCGGCACCGAACACTACGGTATGGAGATCGTTGCGCGGCTTCCCTACAAGCGGGGCGCCGTTGATTTCAGCTCACAGGTGAGCCGGGCCAAGGAAGCGGGCGTCACCCATATCCTCATGTGGACCCTGGTCAGGGAACCTGGAATGCTGCTCCAGGAAGCGATGCGCCAGGAATTCAAGGCCACCTACATCACCGCCGTCCCCTCCATGACAAAGATGGTGCTTGACCTGGCCGGTGAAGCAGCCATCAACTACACCAACGGCTTCTATTCAACCAGCCTCATCATCGATCCCCCCCGGGAGGGAGGTGAAACAGTGAAGCTGTTTTACGAGAACGTGGACAAGTACGGCATCGGGTCCAAGGACAATTTCTACAACCACTACGGATACCAGCACGCCATCACCCTGGTTGAAGGCCTGAAACGGGCTGGACGGGATTTGACCCGGGAAGGGTTGATCAAGGCGCTCGAGTCCCTTGAAAATTTTGACAACGGCTTCCTCGCTCCCATCACCTTCGGCCCTGACAGGAGGATCGGGACAGACGCAGTCAAGATGTTCCAGGCCATAGGCGGCGAGTGGCGGACGATCATGGACGAGTGGAGACCGTCGAATATCGAGAAACGATAGCCATACACGGATTTTGTGCGGCCGCACGCTACCCCCTGTCGGGTGCTTCCATCGCTCGACAGGGGGCTGATGAAACGGGCCGGCAAAGGAGAACGGCGTGGCAATCCAACAGCAGAGACGAAAGGTGACACTGGATCCGGCACTGGACACGGTGCCCAAGCTCTTTCACGCCCAGGTGAACAGATTTCGAGACCGCGTGGCCATGCGGGAAAAGGTGCTCGGAGTGTGGCACGAGATCTCCTGGAACGAGTATCGCGAACACGTGCACGTCGTTGCCATGGCCCTGCTTTCCCTGGGGATTCAGCGTGGAGATGCCGTTTCCATCCTCAGCTCGAATGTCCCTGAGTGGCTCTACTGCGATATAGCAACCCTGAGCCTCGGCTGCATAACCGTCGGCATCTATACCACCAACTCGCCTGAGGAGGTGGCATACATCGTGAGCCACTCAGAGTCCCGCGTGCTCTTCGTGGAAGACGAGGAACAGCTTGACAAGTGGCTCCAGACACGGGAGGACATACCGCAGCTGAAAATAGTCGTCGTGTACGACATGAAGGGGCTGCGGCACTTCCAGGACCCCCTGGTAATGAGCTTCGATGAGATCCTGGAACTCGGCAGAGAAGAGGTCGCGAAGAATTCCGGACTGTTCGATGAGATCTGGCCCAAGGTCCGACCCGAAGACCCGGCCCTGATCGTCTATACCTCGGGCACCACGGGTGCACCGAAGGGGGCCGTGATCTCACACCACAACATCACCTGGACCAACCGCTCCCTCGTGGAGGCCAACGACGCCTATGAGGGGGACGAGATTCTTTCATTCCTTCCGCTGTGCCACGTTGCCGAGCGCAACATCACCACCTTTTCATCCATGACCTGCGGCTGGGTGATCAACTTTTCAGAAAACCTGGAGACCGTTCCGGAAAACATCAGGGAAGTGTCCCCGCACACCTTTTTCGCCGTCCCCCGATACTGGGAAAAGTTCTATTCATCCATCATCCTCCAGATGAAGGAGTCCACCTGGCTGGAAAAACTCGTGTTCTCCTGGGCCATCAGGGTGGGGGACGTGGTCAGCACGCTGCGCCTCGACAAGAAGGAGATCCCTTTTCTCTGGAAGGCCCAGTACGCCCTGGCCGAATTCCTGGTCTTCCGCAACCTGAAGCAGATGCTGGGGCTGGATCGCGGTGAATACATGCTTTCCGGAGGAGCCCCCATTGCGCCTGGCATTCTCAAGTTTTTCCATTCCGTGGGCCTGCCCATCCGCGAGGTCTACGGGCAGACGGAAGATACCGGCCCCACGTCCATCCACCAGGGCGACGACATCAAGCTGGGAACCGTGGGAAAGCCCATGCCCGGCATCGAGGTGAAAATCGCCGACGACGGTGAGATCCTGGTCAGGGGCCCCAATGTCTTCCAGGGATACTACAAGGACCCTGCGTTAACCGCCGAATACATCAGGGACGGCTGGCTCCACTCCGGGGACGTTGGGGAGTTCGACGACGAGGGGAACCTCAAGATCACGGACAGGAAAAAGGACATCATCATCACCTCCGGCGGAAAGAATGTCACCCCCCAGTACATCGAGAACAAGCTCAAGTTCAGCCCCTACATCAACGACGCCGTGATCATCGGGGACGAACGGAAGTATCTGACCGCACTCATCATGATCGACAAGGAGAACGTCACCCAGCATGCCCAGGACAACCGCATCCCCTTCACCACCTACAAGAGCCTGTGCCAGCGCGAGGAGATCATCGATCTGATTCAGAAGGAGGTCGATTCTGTCAACCGGACCCTCGCCCAGGTGGAGGCCATCAAGAAGTTCAGGCTCATCACCGTCGAGCTCACCAGCGAAGATGCGGAAATGACAGCCACCATGAAGCTGAAGCGGAAGTACGTGAGCGAGCGGTTCAAGGACCTGATCGAGGACATGTACTAGGGATCTTGCACGCCTGATCGCTCACCACCCGATACCCACCACCTCCGGTGCCGGCACCATGATTCATGTCCGGCAACTCTGCGCCTCTGTATTTAGGTGAAAGACCGGTGAAGTCGCTGATCTCCTTTCCTACGATTCTTCGAGAGCCGCATCGCCCGGCACCCTGTTTGAACGATATGGTGTTGAACCGAGCCGCAGGATTCTGTATGATAGTCATATGGTATCCGCACAGCGGTGTTGGCGGGCAGGTGATGTGGACAAGATCTTTCCTCTGCATTTCGGTGAGTCACCACTGCACCCGCTGATGCGATCCTGATGATGGGTATCCCGGCGGCGCACGCCGATCGGGATTGATGGAAGGGTGTTCGGTTCGCCCGAGGCCTCGTGATCGTGAACTTCCGCTCATGGGCTGGGCACCATGACCGTGCAGCAGTGTTTTTCAGGGGGACCGGTGTGATGGAGTTGATGGAGGCGTTCTCGCTGTCCGCATCGAAGCTCACGTTGCTCTTCGAGTATCTGGAAAAGCGGGGAATCACCAGGCACGGGTTCCTCGAGCGCATCGGACTTGATCCGAATGTTCTGGAGCATCCCGACAACAGGGTTCCCCTGGACGTGCTCGAGCACGTCCAGGGGAACCCTGTTGTCGGGATGCTCCAGAACATTCGGATCAAGTCCGATGCGCTCGAGGAACCCGTGCCTGGTGATTCCCCGCTTTTCCAGATACTCGAAGAGCAACGTGAGCTTCGATGCGGACAGCGAGAACGCCTCCATCAACTCCATCACACCGGTCCCCCTGAAAAACACTGCTGCACGGTCATGGTGCCCAGCCCATGAGCGGAAGTTCACGATCACGAGGCCTCGGGCGAACCGAACACCCTTCCATCAATCCCGATCGGCGTGCGCCGCCGGGATACCCATCATCAGGATCGCATCAGCGGGTGCAGTGGTGACTCACCGAAATGCAGAGGAAAGATCTTGTCCACATCACCTGCCCGCCAACACCGCTGTGCGGATACCATATGACTATCATACAGAATCCTGCGGCTCGGTTCAACACCATATCGTTCAAACAGGGTGCCGGGCGATGCGGCTCTCGAAGAATCGTAGGAAAGGAGATCAGCGACTTCACCGGTCTTTCACCTAAATACAGAGGCGCAGAGTTGCCGGACATGAATCATGGTGCCGGCACCGGAGGTGGTGGGTATCGGGTGGTGAGCGATCAGGCGTGCAAGATCCCTAGTACATGTCCTCGATCAGGTCCTTGAACCGCTCGCTCACGTACTTCCGCTTCAGCTTCATGGTGGCTGTCATTTCCGCATCTTCGCTGGTGAGCTCGACGGTGATGAGCCTGAACTTCTTGATGGCCTCCACCTGGGCGAGGGTCCGGTTGACAGAATCGACCTCCTTCTGAATCAGATCGATGATCTCCTCGCGCTGGCACAGGCTCTTGTAGGTGGTGAAGGGGATGCGGTTGTCCTGGGCATGCTGGGTGACGTTCTCCTTGTCGATCATGATGAGTGCGGTCAGATACTTCCGTTCGTCCCCGATGATCACGGCGTCGTTGATGTAGGGGCTGAACTTGAGCTTGTTCTCGATGTACTGGGGGGTGACATTCTTTCCGCCGGAGGTGATGATGATGTCCTTTTTCCTGTCCGTGATCTTGAGGTTCCCCTCGTCGTCGAACTCCCCAACGTCCCCGGAGTGGAGCCAGCCGTCCCTGATGTATTCGGCGGTTAACGCAGGGTCCTTGTAGTATCCCTGGAAGACATTGGGGCCCCTGACCAGGATCTCACCGTCGTCGGCGATTTTCACCTCGATGCCGGGCATGGGCTTTCCCACGGTTCCCAGCTTGATGTCGTCGCCCTGGTGGATGGACGTGGGGCCGGTATCTTCCGTCTGCCCGTAGACCTCGCGGATGGGCAGGCCCACGGAATGGAAAAACTTGAGAATGCCAGGCGCAATGGGGGCTCCTCCGGAAAGCATGTATTCACCGCGATCCAGCCCCAGCATCTGCTTCAGGTTGCGGAAGACCAGGAATTCGGCCAGGGCGTACTGGGCCTTCCAGAGAAAAGGGATCTCCTTCTTGTCGAGGCGCAGCGTGCTGACCACGTCCCCCACCCTGATGGCCCAGGAGAACACGAGTTTTTCCAGCCAGGTGGACTCCTTCATCTGGAGGATGATGGATGAATAGAACTTTTCCCAGTATCGGGGGACGGCGAAAAAGGTGTGCGGGGACACTTCCCTGATGTTTTCCGGAACGGTCTCCAGGTTTTCTGAAAAGTTGATCACCCAGCCGCAGGTCATGGATGAAAAGGTGGTGATGTTGCGCTCGGCAACGTGGCACAGCGGAAGGAATGAAAGAATCTCGTCCCCCTCATAGGCGTCGTTGGCCTCCACGAGGGAGCGGTTGGTCCAGGTGATGTTGTGGTGTGAGATCACGGCCCCCTTCGGTGCACCCGTGGTGCCCGAGGTATAGACGATCAGGGCCGGGTCTTCGGGTCGGACCTTGGGCCAGATCTCATCGAACAGTCCGGAATTCTTCGCGACCTCTTCTCTGCCGAGTTCCAGGATCTCATCGAAGCTCATTACCAGGGGGTCCTGGAAGTGCCGCAGCCCCTTCATGTCGTACACGACGACTATTTTCAGCTGCGGTATGTCCTCCCGTGTCTGGAGCCACTTGTCAAGCTGTTCCTCGTCTTCCACGAAGAGCACGCGGGACTCTGAGTGGCTCACGATGTATGCCACCTCCTCAGGCGAGTTGGTGGTATAGATGCCGACGGTTATGCAGCCGAGGCTCAGGGTTGCTATATCGCAGTAGAGCCACTCAGGGACATTCGAGCTGAGGATGGAAACGGCATCTCCACGCTGAATCCCCAGGGAAAGCAGGGCCATGGCAACGACGTGCACGTGTTCGCGATACTCGTTCCAGGAGATCTCGTGCCACACTCCGAGCACCTTTTCCCGCATGGCCACGCGGTCTCGAAATCTGTTCACCTGGGCGTGAAAGAGCTTGGGCACCGTGTCCAGTGCCGGATCCAGTGTCACCTTTCGTCTCTGCTGTTGGATTGCCACGCCGTTCTCCTTTGCCGGCCCGTTTCATCAGCCCCCTGTCGAGCGATGGAAGCACCCGACAGGGGGTAGCGTGCGGCCGCACAAAATCCGTGTATGGCTATCGTTTCTCGATATTCGACGGTCTCCACTCGTCCATGATCGTCCGCCACTCGCCGCCTATGGCCTGGAACATCTTGACTGCGTCTGTCCCGATCCTCCTGTCAGGGCCGAAGGTGATGGGAGCGAGGAAGCCGTTGTCAAAATTTTCAAGGGACTCGAGCGCCTTGATCAACCCTTCCCGGGTCAAATCCCGTCCAGCCCGTTTCAGGCCTTCAACCAGGGTGATGGCGTGCTGGTATCCGTAGTGGTTGTAGAAATTGTCCTTGGACCCGATGCCGTACTTGTCCACGTTCTCGTAAAACAGCTTCACTGTTTCACCTCCCTCCCGGGGGGGATCGATGATGAGGCTGGTTGAATAGAAGCCGTTGGTGTAGTTGATGGCTGCTTCACCGGCCAGGTCAAGCACCATCTTTGTCATGGAGGGGACGGCGGTGATGTAGGTGGCCTTGAATTCCTGGCGCATCGCTTCCTGGAGCAGCATTCCAGGTTCCCTGACCAGGGTCCACATGAGGATATGGGTGACGCCCGCTTCCTTGGCCCGGCTCACCTGTGAGCTGAAATCAACGGCGCCCCGCTTGTAGGGAAGCCGCGCAACGATCTCCATACCGTAGTGTTCGGTGCCGATTTCCACGCCACGGACCCAGTCATGACCCGGGGAGTCATCCTGGTAGAGAACGGCTATGCGAAGGTTTTCGACTTTAAGGTCGTCCACCAGCCACTCCACGGCAAGCTTTCCCATGTCCGTGTAGGTGGGGTCGGGCATGAAGAGATACTTCCGGGGAGGGATGCCCATCTCGCGGTTCTGGGTGCCGGGACACAGGATAGGAACGCCCCGCGAGGAGGTGAAGGGGTACATGGCATTCACCGCGGTCGAACCGAGAACGAGGAAGATGGAAAACACCTTGTCCCGCTCGATGATCCTTCTGGCGGCGACCATCGCCCGGGGAGACTGGTAGCCGTCGTCTTCGACCCAGTAGTTGATTTTGCGACCATGGATGCCTCCATGGTCGTTGATGTACTCGAAGTAGAGACGGGCCCCGTCGGTGACGCCCTTTCCCATGAAGGCAATGGGTCCCGACAGGTCGACGATGGACGCGATCTTGATCTCGGTATCGGTTACACCCTCATCAGCTTGCAGTGTTCCTGCTGCCAGAAACAGCGACAGGACCAAGACTGTAAACAATATAAAGACACCCTTCACCTTTTTCATGCTACGCCTCCTTTTTGTCAGGTTATAGTGTGAGAAATAATCTCACATGGACCAGGGGCAACCCCCATAAAAGAAAAACACATCTCCCTTTTCAGTTCGCAGGTCATGTCTTTGCCTCCTGCGCTACCGCCACATCTTTTTCTTTTTCCATCTCCTGGTGCCCCGGATCCCGTGTTCCTGCATACCCAGATAAAACTCCTGAACGTCCTCGTTCTGCTTCAGGCGCTCGGTCGTGTCGTCCATGACCATGCGGCCGACCTCCAGGATGTACCCGTGCTGAGCAACTTCCAACGCCATCCGGGCATTCTGCTCCACCAGGAGGATCGTCGTGCTTTCCTCTTCGTTGATGCGCCGAACGATCCCAAAAATCGTCTTGATCAGTTTCGGGGAAAGACCCAGGGACGGCTCGTCCAGCAGGAGCAGTTTCGGCTTGCTCATGAGGGCTCTCCCGATGACGAGCATCTGCTGCTCGCCGCCGCTTAACGTGTAGGCGTGCTGGCTGGACCGGTCACGGAGCAGCGGGAAGTAGTGATACACCATCTCGAGGTTCTCGGCCACCACGCGGGCGTCGCTGTTGATGAAGGCGCCCATGAGCAGATTCTTGTAGACCGACAGATCGGGAAAAACCTCCCGCCCCTCTGGAACATGGGAAATGCCCAGGCGGACGATTCTGTCCGGTTCGAACCCTTTGATCTCCTGTCCCTCGAGAATGATATTGCCCTTTTCGGGCTCGACAAGACCTGAGATCGTGCGCAGCGTCGTGGTCTTGCCCGCCCCGTTGGCACCCAGGATCGTGATGATCTGGCCCTTCTCGATGGTGAAGGAGATGCCTTTCAACACGTTTACCGGACCGTAGGAAACCTCGAGATTTCTTACTTCCAGGAGCGCCATCTCACCCCTCTTCCCCCAGATAGGCCTTTACCACCTCAGGGTCCTTCACAACGTCCGCCGGTGTTCCGTATGCCAGGACACTGCCGTAGTTGAATGCCGTTGCAGCGTCGCAGACGTCCATCACCAGCCTCATGTCGTGCTCTACCAGCAGGATGGTGATGCCGAAATCTTCCTTGATGTCCTCGATCCAGAAGGCAAGGTCCTGGGTCTCCTCCACATTGAGGCCCGAAGACGGCTCATCCAGGAGGAGAAGATCCGGTTCGGCAGCCAGGGCCCTCGCCAATTCAACATTTTTCTGCACCCCATAGGGGATCCTGCTGATGGGGAGGTTCCGATAGGCCTGAAGATCGAGGAAATCTATGATCTCTTCGACACGTTCGCGAAACTGCATCTCCTGCCGCTGCGATTTCCCCCAGAACAGGGCATCGTTCAGGAGAGAGGTCTGTCGTTTCGAATGGCGGCCCAGCAGGATATTGTCCATGACCGTCATGTTGGAAAACAGTTCGATGTTCTGGAAGGTCCTCGAGATCCCCCGTGAAACCACCTGGTGGGGTTTGAGGCGCGAGACATCTTCGCCCTTGAAGACAACCGTGCCGCCGTCGGCCTTGTACACCCGGCTGATGCAGTTCAGGATGGTGGTCTTGCCTGCCCCGTTGGGACCGATCAGCGCGTGGATGCTGCCCGGCTTCACCTCGAGGCTCACATCCTTGAGCGCCTGGATGCCGCCGAAGCGGATGGAGAGGTTCTGCACGGAAAAGAACTGTCTTTCTCTCATTGTCCCGGCACCTCGTTCTCCCGAATCATCATGACGAACCAGCCCGGTTTCTCCCCGTATCAATGCTCGGTGCGATAGAACTTCCGCTCCCGTTTAAACGTGTCCTTCTTGTAGAAGGGGAAATGTTCGAAATAAAATTTGATCTTGAGCCATCGACCGTAGAGACCCATGGGTTCGAACCTGAGGAAGAGGATCAGGACCAGACCATAGGTCGCCTCCTGGAGACCGACCTGCTTTCCGATGACCTCGGGCAGGTAGCCCCTTGTAAAACTGATGAACTCAGGAAGGAGTGTGATGAAAATGGCTCCGAACACAGCACCGTGAACCGACCCGACCCCCCCCACAACGATCATCACCAGAAAACTGATGGAGATGAGAAAGGTGAAGTTCTCGGGACCGATGAAGTACATGAAATGCGCGAACAGGGAACCGGCGATTCCGGCATAGAAGGCGCTGATGCAAAAGGCGATGGTCTTGTACGCGGCCAGGTTGATCCCCATGGACGATGCTGCCACATCGCTGTCACGAATGGCGACGAATGCCCGGCCTGTCGGGGTGCGCAGAAGATTCTTCATGATAACGGTCATGATGAAAAGGATCGAAACCACCAGGTAGTAGAAGCTGTCGTCGGAAGAGAACTCGAAGGCCCCCAGGACGGGACGGGAAACGGCGAGCCCGTTTACCCCGCCGGTCATGCTGCTCCAGTGGACGATGATCTCTTCGACGATGAATCCCAGTCCCATGGTGGCTATGGCAAGATACAGGCCCTTGAGCCGGAGCGCCGGAAGTCCGATGAAAATACCCACGATCGCGGCGAGGATACCGGCAGCCGGCAGAGCCAGCCAGAACGAAACCCCGTGGGTCCCGGTGAGGATGGCCGATGTGTAGGCCCCCACAGCGAAGAGGGCGGCATGACCGAGGGAGATCTGCCCCGTGAAGCCCGTGAGCAGGTTCAGCCCCAGGGCAACGATGGCATAGATTCCCACCAGGGTGAGGAGGGACATTCCATAGGCCCCCATCGACAGGGGTGCCGCCAGCACCACCACGCCGAGGAGCAGGTACCAGACCAGGGTGCTGCGGTACCTGAAGAGCTGGATATCATGCATGTAGGTCGTTCGCTTGATGAATCGCATGAATCAGACCCTCTTCTGCTGCTGAATTCCGAAGATTCCCTCCGGTCGAATCAGGAGAACGATGATCAGGATGATCCAGGCGGTGGTTTCCTTGAAGCCCCCGGGCAGGTAGACGCCCGCAAGCGATTCGGACACCCCGATGATGATGCCGCCCACAATGGCGCCGGGAACGCTGCCGAACCCACCCAGGACTGCGGCAGGAAAAGCCTTCAGACCGATGTAGCCCATGTTGTAGTTCAGGAATTGAATGGGGGAGAGCAGGATGCCCGCGATTGCCGCCACGATGGCGCCGATAGCCCAGATGTTTGAGAACACCCTCTTCACGCCGATGCCCATGAGAAACGCGGCCAGCTGATTCTGGGAGGTGGCCTCGATGGAAATCCCCATTTTGGTCCTGTTGAAGAAGAAATACAGCGCCCCGATGAGGATGACCGTCACCCCCATGATCCACAGGTGAATGGAGGACAGGGAGACGCCTGCGAATCGAACCGGCTGATCCACCATGCCCGCGCTGAACCGGTAGGTTTCATACCCCCAGATCATGCCTGCAACGCTGCGCAGCAGGATACCCACCGCCAGCGTCACCATGATCATGGCAAAGACGGGTTCCCCGATGAGGGGACGCAGGAGCACCCGTTCGATCACCATTCCGAAGAGCGCCATGAAGACCAGGGTCATGAGAATGGCCAGGATGTAGGGCACGTGGAAGAGAATCAATGTGGTGTATGCGACAAAGGCACCGACCATCATGATGTCGCCCTGGGCGAAGTTGACGATCTCCGTCGCCTTATAGATGAGGACAAACCCCAGGGCTATCAGGGCATAGATGCATCCCATGGCCAGCCCGCTCACGATCATCTGCCAGAACATAGTACACCACCTACGTTAAAGAGTTTCCTATTTCCGAAAACTGATAGAGTAAGGGGATAGCACTATTAATATCAACTGAGTTCCATTTTCACTGAATCAAGAACGATTGTCAAGTAATTCTGACCCATGGTCCCGAAACGGAGCGGAGGGGGACACGGGACACACCGGCACGCGGCGAGACAACCAGCGGGAACTTCTTGGTGAGGAGCGAAGGTGCATGGGTCAAAGCACAGGTTTTACCGCGTTGAGAATCGCCTTGCGCTGGACATCTCGAGGGTGCTATTGTCCGGCCATGAACCGTTACTCTCGATATCAGCATGCTCCACAGGCATCATTCTTCGGGTGGATTGATTCTGGCTCCACCCCGCCCTGATGTACGCGAACCAGTCCTGAAGAGAACGTATCCCTCGTGCCCGTTTTCAACAAGAGCGTAAGCGGGTGTTAACTCCTGGCTACGTGAGGTCTCGAGATAACGACAGAGACGTATGGAAGATACACACAAGAGAAGGGAAGGCCCCGGTAATGAACAAGATCCATGAAATTTTCAGGCGAAGGACCCTGGCAATTGTATCGCACCCGGATGCGGGAAAAACGACCCTGACAGAAAAGCTGCTGCTCTACGGTGGTGCCGTACAGCTGGCAGGATCCGTCACAGCGCGGAAGAAACAGCGTTCAACCACGTCTGACTGGATGGAGCTCGAGCGCAAGCGGGGTATCTCCATCAGCTCCACGGTGCTCAACTTCGACTACGAAGGATTTCGCATCAATCTGCTGGATACGCCGGGGCACAAGGATTTTTCTGAAGACACCTACCGCGTTCTCACGGCTGTGGATGCCGCTATCATGGTGATCGACGCCGGAAAAGGGATCGAGAGTCAGACACGAAAGCTCTTTGAGGTGTGCAGACTTCGCAAGGTGCCCATCTTTACCTTCATCAACAAGATGGACAGGCCATCCCGCGAACCTCTCGAGCTGCTGGATGAACTGGAAAACGTGCTGGGAATCGGTGCCTACCCCATGAACTGGCCTCTGGGAACGGGGGATCGATTCAAGGGAATCTGGGACAGGAGATCCAGACTGGCTCACTTCTTTGACCGTACCCCCGGGGGTATGTATCCTGCGCCGGTTTCCACCTGTGGCATGTCGGATCCTGTGGTGCGGAAGTCTCTGGATGAAACCACCTTCGGCGAGGTATGCGAGGAAGTGGAGATCCTCAATGAGGCAGGGGTCAGCTACGATTCTGCCGATGTGCTGGCTGCCCGAACAACCCCGGTATTCTTCGGGAGCGCCCTGAACAACTTCGGGGTACAGGGGCTTTTGGACGGATTCATCGAACTCTCCGCCCCCCCCATGCCCCGCATCAGCCGCGGTAACCCGGTTGCGCCCGAGCGTGATGCCTTTTCGGGATTCGTCTTCAAGATTCAGGCGAACATGGATCCCAACCATCGCGACCGAATCGTCTTCATACGGGTCGTATCCGGCCGCTTCACGCGCGATATGACCGTGACGCACGTTCCCACGGGAAAGAAGGTACGCCTTTCCAACTCCAACAAGATGTTCGGTCGTGACCGGGAAACCATTGATGAGGCGTATCCGGGTGACGTGATCGGCATAGCGGGAGCAAAGATTCTCTCGATCGGCGACACGCTCAGCGAAGATCCGACCATCCTTTTCAATGAGATTCCGCGCTTTCCTCCGGAGTGTTTTGCCTTTCTTCACAACGAGGTTCCTTCCAATCACAAGCGTTTTCGTGATGGCCTGAACCAGTTGCTCACGGAAAAAGTGGTACATGCCTTCGAACTGCCCGATGCCCACCAGCGGATTCCTTTGCTGGCTGCTGTCGGCCCCTTGCAGTTCGAGATCGTTCAATATCGCCTGGCAACGGAGTATGGTGCGTCCTCCCGCATCGAGGAGGCTTCGTGGACCATGGCCAGGTGGATCAGGGCAGGAGGATCAGACCTGGGATCCCTTATGCTCCCAAGTGGTGTCAGGATTGGACGCGACGGATCAGGGCTGCCCGTGCTCTTGTTTCCGAGCCAGTGGCACGTGAACTACTTTCAACAGCACAACACCGAGGTGGAACTGAGTGCGTATCCCCCGTCGATGCCTGAAACAGAGGCGCAACGGGTGGCGTGATGGGTTCCGGTGTGGACAGGGGCGGTGAACCAGGGATGCCTTTTCCTCGGGGGTATATCGAATGAACAATGAAACGACACACAGGTATGAAAAGATCCTCAGGGAACTGCTGGATGATCTGCGTTCCGCAATGAACCAGCCGGTGGATGAATCTCGGCCGGTGCAGGTCGATGGTACCATGGGAAGGGTTTCTCGTGGTGATGCCATGCAGGTGCAGCAACTGGCCCTGGAGATGAAGCGCAGGCGTGAAGGGCGGATACAGGCAGTTGAAGCAGCCCTCGAGAGAATCAGGCTGGGCACCTATGGATTCTGCGTGCGCTGCGAAAACCCCATTGACCAGGGACGGCTTGAGGTGTTGCCGGATGTGGTACTCTGTGTACGCTGTGCCTCCAACCCGAAACGTTAAAAAGAATATCCCAGGCAGGGGCTTGGGCGGAACATCCCATGGTCTCCACGATCAGAATTGTGCGTACACCTGGTTTCTTTCCCGTTGCGTACGACGTGATACACCCTTGCTTTCCCCAGGAATAATGTAATAGACTCGTGTGGTGTTGGTGGCAGTGCGCAGCCAGTGCGCAATAGATTCGTGCTGTTGATGAAAGAGGAGGAGCCATGAGTAATTCTTTTTCCTGGGGTATCAGGGGAAGTCTGTT
>DSBG01000165.1 GCA_011046135.1 Deltaproteobacteria bacterium | reverse complement strand
GGGAAAGAGGCTCTGGGGAATAACTCTGCCGCCTACAGGAGCTTGATAAAATCAAAGTAGAGTCACCCATAGGGGGTACGCTTGTTTCATCACCATCGGCTGAAACGTTTTGCAATTGGCTCTCAAGTCCTGGATTTGCCTGACGAGGCTCCGGACCTCTTGAGAGCTGGTATACGCGAGGTGGGTGGAGACCCTGCCGAGGGAATAATCGAAGGAGGCGTACTTCTCCAGTTCCTCGGTTCCGGTTTCCGAGAGGCTGAAGAGGAGCACCTCCTGGGCAATGAGTTCGCGGGTATCAGGTACCCGATATGCAAGGGGATCGTCTTCGTTCAGGGCGCGGTTTACCATCTTGATGTAGTCTGCCAGGGAGATCACCTTTCGTATGTGCGGCAACCTTTCGATGTTCCGGGAGAGGGTGTCGATCCTGTTCAGCACCTCGGGGTCCATGAGCATCTCTTCTTCTCCCTGGAGCACAAGCTCGATGTTGCCGATACCCGCGAGGTGAGTGTCCAGCTTCATGGAGTTGACATAGAGTTCACTGTCCCTGGGGAACCAGTCCAGTTCGTTGGAGTCGATCCGTATCTGCTTGAGACCGATCAAGGCAAAGACAATTGCCACGCACGACAATGCGATGATGAGCTTGTATCGGGCTTCGGACAGCGCCGAAACCCTCGAGAGAAGGTGCCCCCAGGCCTTCTTTGGCGAGCGCCTGCTTGCCGGAAGCTGGCTGAGCAGGAACGGCACGGTGAAAAGAGCGATGAAAAACGAAAACACAATGCCGATTCCGGCGGTGATGCCGAACTCTTTGACCGCCTTGATGGGGCTTATGGAGAGAGAAAGCAGTCCGCATGCGGTGGTGATGCTCGCAATGAAACACGCAATGGAGATGTAGCTGACCGTGGAGATGAAAGATGCCCGGGCGTGACGTGTGCTGCTCATCTCGTCGAAGTATTCGATCATGTGGATGCTGTTGGACAGCGAGAGCACGACGATCAGGGGGATGATCATACCGCTGACCGGATTGTAGGTAAATCCCAGGAGCGAGTGAACACCAAGGGCACAGACAAGACTCATGCCGATCTGGACCATGAGGATGAGGTTTTTCTGAACAGACCTGAAGAGCACGTAGATGATGATCATGCCCATGATCACCCCCATGGCGGGGAGGATCGTCTGATTCTGCCTGGTGGTCTTGATGAACTCATTGCTGACCATGAGCCCGCCGCCCAGGAATGTGTGTATTTCTGGGGGCTTGTCCCGGTGAATCCGTGACCGGACCTCTGTGAGGATGTCATCGATCTGGTCGGTGGTGAGATCGCGGAAGACGATGAGAATAGCGGCCATCCGAGCATCATTGGACACCAGGTATCCCCGGAAGATCTCGTTATCCAGGGCCATGCGCTTGATCATCCCGAGGTCCGCGTTTTCGATGTCGTTCAGGAGGGGGCGGATTTCCAGTCCATCCCTTGTTCCGATGACGTGGTTGGCGTTGGCGAGGCTGGTGACTCTTCTAACGGAATCCATCTGTTCGAGTTCGGAGGTCTTTTCGATAAGGTACACGAGCACGTCGCGGGAAAAAATATCCTCGGCCTCTATGGCAACGACGAGGGAGTATCCCCCTTCGAAGGAATCACTGAAAAACTGGTAGTCGAGCAGGACCGGATCGTCCTCGGTAAACCACGCATCGATCCGAGTGTTCATGGTGAACCTGATCTGGGAAGCCAACAGGACCGTGACGATAACCACGAGAGCGAACAGGGGAATTCTGAACTGGTACAGGTACGGGGCAAGGCGGTTCATCATGCCCGGAATACTCCATTTCGGGCAATCTCAACGTTCTTACATGCCGCCTGAAGGGCATCCGTGAGCGGACGAGCCTTCATGGAAAGATAATCACGAACAAGGCGTCTCCGAACACACAGAACACATTTATTCAACAATGCACCCCTGGTGATACGACGTCTCTGAAAACCGCCAGGATCGTTATTGCCTGTTTCTGCTTACAAATCAAGGGAGTTCAGAGAAAAGAAAGGAGGAAATGTTCATGTCCCGGAACACGAAGGGCCCCCTGGCACCGGATCGAATGATGCACGCGGCTCAGACATTGAATCGGATGGTGAGAATGTCGCCGTCGGTGATTCTATATGACTTCCCCTCGAGCCGGATGAGGCCCTTATCCTTGAGCGCCCTCTCCGAGCCATGGTCCACGAGGTCGTCGTAGGCAAAGCACTCTGCCCGGATGAATCCTCGTGCTATGTCCGAGTGGATGGCAGCCGCGGCATCCACAGCGCTGTCGCCCTTGTGGATGGTCCAGGCACGAACTTCGTCCGGGCCCACCGTGAAAAAGGAGATGCAGCCGAGCAGGGCATACGATGCCATGGTGAGCCTGTTTCTGGCTGATGCGGTGATACCCATGTCTTCCATGAAGGCAGCGGCATCACTGTCTTCGAGACGGGCAAGCTCCATCTCGAATTGTCCCGCAAATTCAACACAGGGAAAGGTTCTCATGATGTTCGCGATGATCTCGGAGTTCCTGCCGAAGGTTTCCTCATCGGAGTTGAGTACAACGAGCAGGGGTTTGAGGGAGAGCAATCTCAACCCCCTGATGGCCTTTTGTTCTTCAGGGGTGAGGGCAGGAGGGGTATTGAGATCCCCCTCGTCGAGGAAAGCACTGACTTTTTCCAGGGCGCGGCGCTCGATGTCAAGCTCCAGGGACTTCATCCCCCTGTTCATCTGGTGCTCGATACGTTCGAGCCTTGTCTCGACCAGGATCATGTCCGAGAGGATGAGCTCAGAGACGATGCCGGAGAGGTCCGCGAGGGGGTCGGGTTCTCCACGAGTGGCACTGACGATGGGATCGTGGAAATTCCTCACGACCAGCGCAAGGGCATCTGCGCTTTTCATCAGGGCGTGATCAGCGGTTGAGAATACTTCCTTTCTCTCACCCCCATTGGTAGAGTGAATACCGCAGAAATCCATGCACTCGAGGGTGGCGTATGTGGTCTTTTTCGGGTGATACAGGTCACTGAGCCGTGCTACACGTGGATCCGTCACTGTGACGATCGCAATATTCGGATCGTTTCTTGCGGACGAATATTCCCCGGTTGCCGCCTCCATACGGGTGAGCGCATTGAATATGGTGGTCTTGCCTGATTGTTTGAGTCCAACGATGCCTATCTTCATGGGAGTATGTGTTTTGGTGGCACTGTATAGCACCACGTCTGTCTGCGTGCAACGCATTTTTCCCGGGAATCGTGTGAAAAGGGTTGCGGGATCTGGGTGTTATAATGATGAGCACGGGGATCTCATTGATCCTCGGTGGAGAAGGAAACAGCATCGGGCATGTCAGGTTCGGGAGTCCGGCCCAGGCCGATGAAACCGCATCCCTTCAGGACGGACTCATCGTGGTGGATGAACACCGGCTCCTCTCCCTCGATGGAGATATACGTCCCATTGGTGCTCTGATCTATCAGGATGAATTTTCCCCTGCGGTATTCGATCTGGGCATGGGTCCTCGATGCAGTGATGTCACTTACCACGAGGTCGTTCTGCGCCTGCCTGCCCAGGGTGATGGTCGGCAACGCGCTGTCCACGGTTATCTCTTTGCTCCCGAGCTTGAGCTGGAGCCTTGTTTCCCGGGGTTTTGTGCTCGTATCCTTCGTGGAGAGAACCGTCAGGGTGTCTTCTTCCCAGATGATCTCATAGAGGGAGTGTTCTCCGGGTTTTCCTTTGATGGTGGTTTTGTCCACGCACTTGATGTCCATGCCGGTGCGACGGGGCAGGGCATCGATGACCTGCTGGGTCGCGATGATCTGCCGGGGTTTTGCCAGCTCGACCATCCGGGCAGCCACATTCACCGCATCACCGAACACATCTCCTTTCTGCCTGATCACCGGGCCTGAGTGAATGCCGACTCTGATGTTGGGCTTGATGCGTTTTTCAGAAATGAGGGATGGAAGAGAGTCAAGGGCTTTATGCATCTCGATGGCGGCGTAGACGGCCTGGGAAGCGGAAACAAAGGTGCACATCACTTCATCGCCGATGGTCTTGACGAGAGTGCCCTTGTGCCTGTCGATCACCTCGGAAAGCACCAAGAGGGAGGAACTCACCACCTTGTGGGCTCGCTCGTCACCCAGGAGGTCGTAGAGGTTCGTGCTGCCGGAAATATCTGCAAACAGGATGGCACATTCGCTGCTCTGAGCAGACATGGTGTTTTTGTAATGAGTTTGTCCCGTGGATGTCAAGGAAACAAATACGGCGTTGTCGCTTCATAATTCTATTGCAAAGGCCACACGCACGGTATATGCGCACAATGCACAGGCAGAGAGCCCCGTGCAGCAGAGAGAGGATCACCATGAAACACAACCGGAGAAATGAAACGATCAGGAATGTCGCCATTATCGCCCATGTCGATCACGGGAAGACAACACTGGTGGATGCCATGTTCCGCCAGAGCGGGGTGTTCCGAGAAGGGCAGGGCGTCGAAGCAAGGATCATGGACAAGCTTGAACTCGAGCGCGAGCGCGGCATTACGATCGCTGCCAAGAACTGTTCCGTGTTCGTAGACGGTGTCAAGATCAATATAATCGACACCCCCGGTCATGCAGATTTCGGTGGGGAGGTCGAGCGTGCGCTTTCCATGGCCGACGGGGCCATTCTCCTGGTGGATGCATCGGAAGGACCGCTGCCACAGACGCGCTTCGTGTTGAAAAAAACGCTGGAAGCAGGGCTCAAGGTGATCGTGGTGATCAACAAGATCGATCGCAAAGACGCGCGGATCAGTCAGGTGGTCAATGAGATCTACGACCTGTTCATCGACCTCGGGGCCGACGACAGCCAGATCGATTTTCCCTGCCTGTATGCCGTTGGCCGGGACGGAATCGCCATGAGGGCCCCGGGAGAAAACGCCCGTGACCTGCGTGTCTTGTTCGAGACCATTCTGTCGAACATACCCGCCCCGGCCTACGACAGTCGTGAGCCATTCCAGATGCTGGTCGCGGACCTGGACTATTCAGACTATGTGGGCAGGCTTGCCGTGGGGCGGATTTTCCACGGCAACGTGTCGTCACGGGACGCTCTCATGTGCATCAACGTTTCTGGAGAGCATGTCCCTTTGAAAGTAACCAAGCTGCAGACCTACCAGGGGATTTCCGTGCGGGAAGTCGAAAACGCCGAACCGGGTGACATCGTGGTTCTTGCCGGTATCGAAGACGTGAAGATTGGGGATACGATCTGCACCCAGGACTTTCCCAGGGCATTGAAGCGCATCACGGTGGATGAGCCCACGGTGTCCATGCGCGTGATGGCAAATACATCGCCGATCGCCGGGACAGAGGGCATGTATGTGCAGGCGACCAGGATTCATGAACGACTGAAAAAGGAGACCCTGCGGAACGTATCAATCAGGCTGGAGGTACCTCCTGAAAACGACAGTTTCATCATCCAGGGCAGGGGTGAGTTTCAACTCGCTATCCTCGTCGAGACCATGCGGCGCGAAGGCTTCGAGCTGTGCGTGAGCAGGCCCGAGGTGATTCTGGAATACACCGGCGACAAGGTGATGGAACCCGTGGAGAATCTCTATATCGACTGTGATGAAGAGTACCATGGCGTCGTCACCCGCAAACTCGCCATGAGAAAGGGCAGGATGATCAACTTTGTCAATTACACCTCCGGCAGGATCAGGATGGAGTTCAGCATCCCTTCGCGCGGTCTCATCGGCTACCGCGACGAGTTTCTCACCGATACCAAGGGAACGGGCATCATGAGTTCCTATCTCCTGGGGTACGAGGAGTTCCGGGGAGAGTTTCCCAGTCGCTTCACCGGATCCATTGTGGCAGACCGCAGGGGAACTGCCGTTGCCTATTCCCTGTTCAACCTCGAACCCAGGGGCAGGCTTTTCATCAAACCGGGAGACCAGGTCTATGAAGGCATGATCGTGGGAGAGCACAGCAGGGAGAATGACATCGACGTGAATCCGACCAAGATGAAGAAGCTCACCAACATGCGCGCAGCAGGCAGGGACGACAACATTCTGCTCTCGCCGCCTTCGCCCATGAGCCTGGAGAAGGCCCTTCAGTTCATCCGTGAAGACGAGATGGTGGAAGTGACCCCGAAATCCGTCAGGCTGCGAAAGACCGAACTCTCAGCGCAGAAAAGGCACGGCCTGAGTGTGGCCAGAAAAAAGGCAGCCGTATAAACCATACGGGGACAGGCACGAACCCCTCGTCCTGAGACTCCCCATCATCGCTGCCGGCTCACCCACCAGCAGAGGGGTTCATACCAGTGACGGCATGTGTTCAAAGAATGGATCAGCCTGTTCTCATGGTTTTTTCAATACATTCATGCCGGTCCAGACTGATACGCCCCTGGATAACGTCCTGAGCTGTTTTCCGCAACGATCGCGAGATCTTCATGAACTGTCCCTTCCGCCTAGGAGAAGCGCGGGCGGAAGGGCGCACAGAGTGGAGGAATGTAGATTCCGGCCGGCGCTGCACACACCTCCGGGATGGCGTTGATCACCGAACCTGCGACAGCATACTGCTCGGAACGGGTGAGCGCCTGCGTGTTTTCCGGTTCCACGAGGTTCATGGTGATGTCGATGCCGGGTCGGCCCCGCACGGAAATTTTCCAGTGATCGTAGGTCGAATACCCGGGCAGGGTGGTTCCCATGATCCAGTTGACGGAGAGGGTGATGAGGCGCTGTCCGTTGATGATGCCGTGCCAGCACCACTCCGTGGCCGCCACGCGGCCCCTGGGCACGAACCCGGCACGGGCCTGGATGTCGTGCGGCGCAGGCACCACGCGGTGATCGGACTCCACGCGCTCGAGTTCCATGCCCAGACGGTATGCAAGGAGAGCGACCACCTCTGCATACATCCCGGTCATAAGTTCCGCAACCGGTCCGGAGGTGCTCAGGTCCATGCGCTCGGGGTCGGAGCCCATACCGCAGACGTTGAAGACATAATCATGATCGGGGGCGCCGCTGACATCGAATACCTCCCGGATCGTGATCGATTCGAGCTGCGTGCAGATCCCGCTCGCCGCACTGGCGATCTTTTCTGCCACAAAGCCCGGGTTGAGGCCGGTGCCGAACAGGGTGGCATTGCCCTGCCGGCAGGCTTGCTCAAAGGCAGCGGCATAGGCAGAACCGTGATAGGTCGGATAGACATGCCCGTTGATGGAGATGAGATTCTTGCCCGAGGCCAGCAGGCGACACATGTCCCGGTTGTGATGGTGGTAGGGGGGTTGGATCCTCGGGGCATGGATGACCACGTCGGCCTCCAGGGCCAGGATTTCTTCCCTGTTTCTGGTGGCGATCACCCCGGTGGGAGACCGCCGGGCGATGTCGCCGGCGTCTCGACCGGCCTTCTGTTCGCTGTACACGAACAGACCCACCAGCTCCAGGTCGGGGTGGTCGATCACGGCCCGCAGACAAGTCTTGCCCATGGATCCTGTTGCCCACTGAATCACTCGATACTTCATGTTCGCAATCTCCTCAGACGATGAGGGTACTCCTCTGTATGATCTCATCCTTCATGACCGGACTCAGGTCATTGAAGTACACGGTATAACCGGAAACCCTGACGACCAGGTTGGGATAGAGATCAGGATTGTCCCGCGCTCGTTTGAGTTCCTCGGGATCGAGTACATTGATCTGGGTCTGCATGCCGCCTCTCTTGAAATAGGAGTTCAAAAGGACGGACAGGACCATTGGGCCTTTCTCGCCTTGTAACGTGTGGGGGTAAAATTTCAGGTTGAAATTGATTCCATTCGGTATCGTCCTGAAATCGAAGCGGTTGAGGGAATTGATGAGGGCCGTGGGACCGTTTCTGTCAAACCCGTTTCCCGGGGCCAGACCGGATGAGAAGCTCTCGCCCTTTCTCCTCCCATAGGGAAGTGCACCTGTTATGCGGCCGAAGAATTCGTGAATCGTGTCCGAGTATATCCCCATGAGATATCTTCCTCCTCGTGCGTTAACAAACCCCTCCAGAGACTTTCCAAAGGCGTCCACAACATAGGTTGGTAGGAGACTCATTGCAGACAGCTCCTCCCTTCTGCTTCAGGCACCAGCTGCTGCTCCCGGGAAGAGGGCAGGATGCCGAACTGGGCATTTCTGGTGCTGTTCCACCACCTCATTTATCACGGGAGATGGTTTTATCAGATTTCGTTTCCCATACAGGAACGCAACATCTCTCCCGGATAGCATCCACCCGACACACGAGTGTACTACATCACCCTCGCAGAAGGTGACGTTTCATTGTACCTATCCCGGTGTAAATCTTCAACAACGATATGCCCTACATGAGTCTCTTCGCGTGCGGCTTTAACCAGGCATGACGTGGTAACTTCTTTTTTGATATGCCAGCCGGGATGTCATTCTGCCCCAGCTTGTTGACCGGTCCGAGGGAGTGCATCAGGGGCATGAACATCACCATCTGTTCCAGGCCGAGGTCATATTCCATCCAGGAATCGAGGATGTGCTCCATCCCGTGGAATCAGGAGCAAGGAACTGGTGTTGTTTAAGGGGTTGTCAGAAGGGCACCAATCGCTCTGCCCTTGACTTTCAGGGAGTGATTCGTATCATGGCATCATATCTGGTTGTTTTGACTGGGGGAAATACATGAAGGCGCTCTATTTTGACAACAGCCTCGTGAAAATTGTGATGCTGCAGACCGCATCGCTCCTGTATCGCAAGGCAGCCCTTACACCCATTTCACCGACACGGTACGCCGAGGTCCCTGAACCGGAAATTCCCAATTCCCGGTGGCTCAAAGTGAAAAATCGTGCGTGCGGACTTTGCGGCACCGACATTCACTTCATTTTCATGGAGATGGACCCGAAGAGCTTCCCGGCGGCAACACCCGGTATCTCGAGAAAATATCTCAGACATGAACTCATTGGTGAGGTGATGGAAACAGGAGATGAAGTCACTCATGTTACGAGGGGAGACAGAGTATGTCTGCGCATCGACTGGCCGTCCTGTTACCAGATGGAGATCGAACCCATGTGCCCGCAGTGTCAGAGAGGCGAGTACATGATGTGCCAGAACCTCGGGGCTCGAGACCTTCCCCTGGTAGATGTGGGCGGGGGGTTTTCTCCCTATATGGTGATGCATCGGACGCAGCCGTTCAAAGTGCCAACCGAGCTCAGTGACGATGAGGCGGTCCTCATCGAACCCCTGGCCTGTGCGGTTCATGGCGTCAGAAAGCATGCCCCTGAAAAGGGTGACCGCATCCTGGTTCTCGGGTGTGGTACCATCGGCCTGCTGACCATTGCCGTGGCAAAGGCCATGCAGAAGGACTCAGAGGTGACTGCCTTGGCACGGTATCCTTTCCAGGCGGAGATTGCCCGAAGCATGGGTGCCGATGGGGTAATCGTCGAAGAGAAGAATCCCTACAAGCGCATGGCAGAGAGGACCGGAGCAACGTACTTTGAGGGATATTTCGGAAACAGGATACTTCTCGGGGGATTCGATATCATTTACGATTCCATCGGAAACGACAGCAGCATCAATCATTCGCTCAGGTGGGTGCGGAGCAGGGGGTGCGTGGTAATCATCGGTATCAATTTCAAACCTGGAAAGATCGATTATTCTCCCATATGGCACCAGGAGATAGAGGTGACCGGGATCAACTGCCACTCCCTGGATGAGGGGGGCGTTCGTCCTTTGACATTGCCGCTGACCTGCTTGTAGAGAACCACGTTTCCATCGATGGCATCATCACCCACCGGTTTCCTCTAGAGAGCTACCGCGATGCCATAGAAACATTTCTTGCCAAGGGCAAGAAACAGGCCATCAAGATCGTCCTCGAGCATGGCAGGTTGGGTGGAGATGATTCCTGGGAGGGAAGGAGAACCAGCAATGATCGATGAGAAATTCAAGGACATTGTCGGCATCATCGAAGCCACGATCCCCATTGCCCAGAAGATGGGCGTCAAGATCGTCGGCATGAGAGACCGCTACGCCAGGATCATGATGCCCCTGGAACCCAACATCAATCACATCGGTACCATGTATGCCGGGTCGCTCTTTACCCTGGGAGAATTCTCCGGCGGCGTGATCTATGCCGCATCCTTCGATCTCACCCGGTTTTTTCCCATCGTGAAGGAGGTCTCAATCCGATTCCTCAGGCTTGCCAAGACCGACATGCACCTTGAACTGGAGCTGACCAAGGAGCAGGTCGAGCAGATCACCCGCGAGGCGGACGAAAAAGGAAAGGCAGACTATGGGCTTGACCTGAAGTTGATGGATGATCAGGGCGAGGTCTGTGCCGTGGTAAACGGGACCTGGCAGTTGAGAAAGAACTGATTCTTCCTTACAACCAGGGTGTTCTGCAGGTGTGATCGGAGCCCGCCAGTGGTGCGCACGCGAAAAAACCTTGCCGGGCGTGCACGAAGCTATGCATGTTCACAGTGGGGAGAACAGTCTCACCGCGGGTTCAGTACTGTCCGAAACCCTCGACAGCGATCATGCTCCAAGGGCTTTCTGGCAGAGGTCCGGCATGAGGATCGGCGTGACATTGATCGAGCGGACCTTGTCCTGCAGAGTGAAGAGACACATGGGACAATTGTAGACGCAGTAAGTCGCCCCGCTGGTCTGGATATCGTCCAGGATTTTCTTCTGGGTGTCCCTGGCGAGGTCTTTCCTCTGCTGGGCATCGAAGCTCAATCCGCAGCACAGGGTGTTGTCGTCTTCGTACTGACGCTCGACCCGCTCGACCCCGATCATCTGGAATATCTCGTCCACGCGGTCATGTGTCTCGGGGATGAGCCGGTTAGAGCAGTTCCGGTGATAGGCGGCCCTGATGTTCAGGGGGATGATGCGGTCTTTGAGTTCCGTGAGCCGTTCTATGATAAAATCGAAGAGGTGGACAGGCGTGAAGGGAACCTCGATGCCGTAGGCCTGAGCATAGGAGGTAAAGGTCGCGTAGCACTCGTCGTGGTAACAGACGAGTGTATCGAGGTTGTTGGGCTTCAGGTAGAAGTTCCAGATGTTGTCGATGTTCTTCTGGAGCCGTTCATTGATGAGTGATGTCTTGCCGAAGTGAAGGTACATGAGGTTGCAGAAGACGTCCGTCCCCCAGAAAAACGAGGCGTTCTCGAACAGAGGCCCCGTGATGGAGTCTTTCAGCATGGGGAAGGTGCACAGGTCGATCACCGGGGCGTGCATTTCGCGATACTGGATCTTTCCCTTGGGTGCAAGGGATGCGACCTGGTGTTCCTCTATCTCTTTCGGAACGGGATGAATCCCGTGGCGCTCCTGGAGTTCCACGATGAGGTAGAACGGGTGATTGCCGTAGGGGCAGTATTCTTCACAGGCATAGCACGTAACGCAGTCTTCCAGGACCTGTGAGTTCTCCTCCGCCATGAGCCGGTCCCGCTCCTGCGTTGCCTGTTCGAGGTCAAGGCCGAGGTATCGGCACCTCACCAGGCAGTCGATGGTCGTGCACTTCAGGCACAGATCCTTATCAAGGTTAACTGTCAGCATGATTTCCCTCCGCACTGAACTCTGTAGAGCGCACCAGCATGGAACAGGTTTTCGGCGCGTCACAGGATGAAATATCGAACACCTAAAGTACATGATACCCGATGTAGGAGAGATGTTCAAGGCTCAATGCACGATGGTCCCTTGACGTGCGCGTGCGGGAGCATCTCAGCCAAAAGAGCCTGGATCGTGGTTTTTTCTGCTCTCAATCCTCGTGGAGCACGTTCTTGATGATGTAGCTGCCTGATTTTTCGTCGAGCTCGAGCTCCAGGAGTTTTTTGTCCCGGGCTTCTTCAAGAAGACGGCTGAATGAGCGGAACCCGTAGTAGCTCTCGTTGAACCCCGGCATCCGCCGCCTGAGGGCCTGTTTCACCATGGAACCCCAGAGCTTGTCTTCTTCGCCGCGTTCGTCGAACAGGGCCTCCACGGTTTCCAGGACCAGTTCCAGGGCCTTGTGCTTCTTGTCTTCCTCGGCATTTTCTTTGGTCTCAGCCTTGGATGGAGTGCCGGGAGCACTTTTGGGAGAGGGCGTTGGTTTTCTCGCTTTGGGTTTCTTGGCTTCGCTTTTACGGACCAGGTCATCATAAAAGATGAACTCGTCGCAGTTTGCAATGAGAAGGTCGGAAGATGAGTTTTTCACCCCAACCCCGATGACGACCTTGTTGTTCTCCCTGAGCTTGCTCACCAGCGGAGAAAAATCCGAATCTCCGCTTATGATCACAAAGGTGTCCACGTGCAGTTTGGTGTAGCAGAGGTCGAGGGCATCGACCACCATGCGGATGTCAGCCGAGTTCTTTCCTGATTGGCGAACATGGGGGATCTCGATGAGCTCGAAGGAAGCTTCGTGCATGATGGGCTTGTAGTCCTTGTACCGCTCCCAGTCGCAGTAGGCCTTTTTCACGATGATGCTGCCCTTCAGGAGCAGACGTTCGAGCACCTTCTTCACATCAAACTGGGTATACTTGGCATCCCGCACTCCCAGTGCGATGTTTTCAAAATCACAGAACAGCGCCATGTTCTGGGTATTTTCCTGTACAGCCATGGTTGAGACCTCCTGTGTCGTGCAGTCAGCACCGTGCGAAAAGAGCCAGGCGTAGCTGCTTTGCCGCATGTATCATGCAGCTTCATGATGAATACCACATCCTTTTCCCTGTGCATACTGTCAAGGCAATAAATTCATTCCATGCCGTATCTATCTGAAAAACTATACGATTTACGCGAATTGGTATCAGGTACTCATGCGTGTGATCAGGCATGAAAAGGCCTGCCTTTGATTCACAAAAGAAAGTCCATGATCCCGGGCATAAAAAATGTGCAGCTCTATGAAAAAAATAGTTACACATTCTTTGCGATCTGTATTAAGATGTGCGGCAACAGCATGCCCGGGTAGGGAAAACAGGAAGATCGAGAGGAGTGACCCTCTGTCCGGGATGCAGTCATGGGAAGGAACACTAGAGTATACATAAGAGGGGGTATCTATGACAAAGATGGAATTGGTCAGTTTAATTGCGGCAAAAACGGGCAAACCCAAGAGCACGTCGGCAGTGGTCGTTGACTCCATTCTCGACGCCATCAAGGATTCGCTCAAAAAAGGTGAGAAGGTCACCCTCGTGGGCTTCGGGACGTTCGAAGTGGCAAAACGGGCAGCCCGTGACGGCGTCAATCCTCGCACCGGCAAAAAGATCAAGATCAAGGCCAGCAAAGTTCCCCGTTTCAAGGCAGGCAAAGCCCTGAAGGAAGCTGTAAACAAGGGCAAATAGCACGCCTGGGATTTCATCAGACAGTACATCACTACATTTTTCTCGGGCTGGTATTCTGTCCGAGGTTGTGAAAACGGACGTTTCTCTCTTCTGAAGGGGGGAGAAACGTCCTTGTGTCGTCATCGTTCTCACCATATGTGCCGTACTCCATCACCCAGCAAGGTGTCCATCCAGGAGCAAGAAGCTGTAGAGCAGCTTTCATGAGACTGCAGGGACACCTCCTGTCGAGAGCCTTCCAGATCAGGGTGTATTGTAAAAGCTCGTCCTCAATCCTATAATTGTAGAGAGTTGGTTTTTGAGGAATGATCCTGAGCCTCATCATCGACAACGGGCCGGGAGCAGGAAAGGAATTTTCAACAGGAGAAAAGGTGAAGAAAAAATTACTCCTTCTCACAATAGTGGGGGCGGCGATCATAGTCTTCTTCGCCTTGGATCTCGGAAGGTTCCTCACCCTGGAAAATCTCAAGGTTAACAGGGATGCCCTGCATGCGTACTACTCTGCACACAGGGCCGCCTTCATACTCACGTTCATTCTCATCTACGTGGTTCAGACAACCCTCGCACTTCCGGGTGCCGCGATTTTAACCCTGACAGCCGGCGCAATCTTCGGCGCGATCATGGGAACCGCCTGGGTGAACATCGGTGCCACAACCGGGGCAGTTCTTGCCTTTCTCCTTGCGAGAACCATTCTGAGAGACTGGGTTGTGAAAAAGTTCGGGAGGCAGATGAAGACCCTGGATGAGGGACTCCAGGAGAGCGGACTTTCGTATCTTCTGTTTCTCAGATTCGTCCCCCTGGTTCCTTTTTTCCTTATCAATCTTGCCTGCGGGGTCACAAACCTATCCCTGCGAACATACATCATTGGTACCATGGTGGGGATTCTTCCGGGAAGCTTCGTGTATGCAAACGCGGGGGGCGAGCCTTGCCTCCATAGACACCCTGGGCCAGATAGCGAGCCCCAGAGTCCTCCTGTCCTTCGCCCTCCTTGGGATGTTCGCCCTGGTCCCTGTAATCTACAAAAGAGTGAGATCAGTGAAGCAGGTCCCTCTCGGAGATCCACCGGAAGGAGAGGGGGAGGGACCGCCATGAGCCGAGGGCGATCATGTAAGAACACACATGCATGGATGGGTCCTTATCGCGGGAGCGGGTGAAGATGGTCGGGAAAGGCCACGATGGGGCGAATGAACCGCTGATGCAGTCCCGAGCATCAACAGGGTGCGTCACGTCGCTAGGACTCCTCCGGGAGGCTGCAGGCCCTTCCTTTGAGGTTAAACAGCAGCCTCAGCACGCTCCTGGTTCTGTCGGAAAAGATCTTTGATGAAAAAAGACCTCCGGCAGCCCGTTTCGAGATCTCAGAGAGGGTGGGGTAGACGTGAACAGCCGAAGCTATGGATGAGAGCTTTACTCCGGCGTTCATGGTCAGGATCCATTCGTGAATGAGTTCCCCGGCATGGGCACCGATGATCTGGCACCCCAGGAGCTTTCCCTTCGGACTCACCAGTATCTTGATCTTTCCGATATGTTCACCCTCTGCTAGGGCCCTGTCATTCTCGCAGAAGTGTTCCTCTATCGTGTGGTAGTCGATATTCTGCTGCCGGGCCCGTTTTTCATTGAGCCCGATGCTCGCCACTTCAGGATCTGTGAAAGTACACCAGCCGACCTTGGTGTAGTCAGCCTTACGGGGAAGCCTGAGAACCGCATTGGTCAGTGCGATGCCACCTTCGTAGCCTGCAACGTGCGTGAACGGCATCTGACCGTTCACATCTCCACATGCGTAGACGTGGGATATGTTCGTTCTCATCCGTGCATCCGTCGTAATTCCTTTGGGTGTTGAAAGAATTCCGGCTGCTTCGAGCTGGAGGCCGTCGATATTCGGTTTTCTCCCCGCAGCAACCAGCAGGGCATCAGCCTCGAGTACTGTCTCGGTTCCTTCCCCGCGTGATGGAGATACCGAGAGCCTGATCGATCCATCTACCTTCTGGGCCTTGACAGCCAGTGTGTTTGTGCGGATTTCGACTCCTTCGTACAGCAGGCGTTTTTCGAGGATCTTTGCAATGTCCGGATCTTCAGGGCCCAGGATCTGGTCCAGGAACTCGATGACAATGACTTTTGTCCCGAGCCTGCAGAATGCCTGGGACAGCTCGAGACCGATGGGTCCTCCACCAAGAACCAGCAGGCGTTTCGGGAGGATGTGCTGTGAAAACACGGTTTCGTTTGTCCAGTATGGTACGCCCCCGATGCCCTCTACGGAAGGCAGGGTCGGGCTGGATCCCGTGGCAATGATCCATGATCTGGATGATATCCGTTCCCCATTGAGCTCCACAACATGATCCCCCCTGAATACAGGGCTGCCGAAACGAATTTCTGCCCCGAGCCCGCAGAACTGCTCTGGAGAATCATGAAGCTGGATTTTTTCGATCACGGAATGGACTCTGTCCATGACGTGTCCCAGATCGACAGGCGGAAGGGAGAGCACAGGAAGACCGAACTCGCTTGTCCGGCGTGCCTGAGCCCAAATTCCTGCAGTGCGGAGTAGGGTCTTTGATGGCACACACCCGAAGTGCAGACAGTCACCGCCCAGTGTACCTGCTTTCTCGATAAGCATGGTCTTTGCCCCGAATTGAGCCCCTCCGGCCGCAGCAGTGAGACCGGCGGCCCCACCGCCAATGATGCCCAGATCGTAATCATACTGCGCCATCGTTCGCTCCTTTACATGCTCATGGGGAAGTGAGGCTGATCACACGGACCTCCCTTTACCCGAGGAGTTCCGCTACTGTCCTGATTGCTCCAGAGATGTCTTCATCTCCGACATGGAGCCTGAGAACAGTCCGACCGGCATCCTTGAGGGCCTGCCAGTCCCCCAGGGCCTGGCTTGTCTTCAGAATACCGAAACTGATGGATGATTCTCTGGAACCAGCTTCGTCCGGGATCGGAATTTCTTCTGAATTCTCGCACGTGATCTGGATAAACAGACCGTTTCCCGCATCTCCTTTATGGAGCTGTCCAGTTGAGTGGAGAAACCGAGGACCATACCCGAGCGTGGTGGCCACATGGTAGCGGTCGCGAATTATCATGCGTAGGTTGTCGAGTTCAGAATCGATTTGCTCGGATGGCATCACGTATGCCTGGATGGCCACATAAGAACCCTTTGTAATTGCTCCAAGAAGTCCAGAGAGCGCCTGTTCCAGGGTTTCGGCCTGCAGTTCACCGTAGACAGAAATGTTCTTCTCGCTCAGTATGGGAGCGAGCTCCGGCAATGAACCTGTTTCCCGGTAGGTATTCATGGCGGTGCGTGAAAGCGTTTTCGCAGATTCTACATTGGGTTGGTCAAAAGGGTTGATTTCCAGGACATGACCTGCAACAGCGACTGCCATCTCCCACAGGAAGAACTGTCCGCCCAGGTCATAGGGGTCATGGAGACTGATCTGGACAACGGGAAACCCTTCTCTAATCAGGGCCCGGATCTTGTTGTCATAGGTATCATCCCCGTTGATTCTCAGCAGGACAAAGAGGCGGTCGTCACCGTACTGACCGGGGAAACCGAGTTGTTCGTGCACGATGGGGACGATGCCTTTCCTCTCTTTCCCGGTGCTCTCGGCTATGAGCTGTTCGACCCAGTCTCCAAACGCCTCGATCTGTTTGGAAAACACGAAAGTTACCTTGTCCCTGCCGGCCTTTGCCATCTCACCCAGGATGACCCCGAGCCGTGCACCGTAATTGTTGCCCTGTACCGGGCAAGTGCTCGATTCGCAGTTTTCAGCCATGATCAGTGTCCGATCGAGGAGGCGTTCGAGATCCATGCCGATCAAGGCTGCGGGAACGAGCCCGAAGTATGACAGTGCAGAGAACCTGCCACCGATGGAGGGATCGTTCAGGAATGTTTTTCTGAACCGGTACTTCTCGGCAATTGCCACGAGGGGCGTGTCCGGATCGGTAATGGCGATGAAGTGCTCTCCAGCTTTTCCCGAACCCAGTACGTCCCGTGTCCGGTTGTAAAAATACCTGAAGAACGAAAGGGTCTCAGTGGTGGTGCCTGATTTCGTCGAAACGATGAACAGCGTTTTTTCCGGGTCAAGCATTTCGGAAAAGGACCTCACGGCCCCCGGGTCGGTACTGTCGAGGACATGGAGATCGATGTGTCCTGGACTCACCCCGAAGATCGAACGCAGAATCTCGGGGGCGAGGGAGGACCCCCCCATCCCCATGAGCAGGGCATGAGTGTACCCCTGCGAGGAAAGATCACGTGCGAACTCCTCGAGCTCTTCTCCGGCTCCTGTCATGATCTCGGGGATCTGGAGCCAGCCGAGCCGGTTTGTGATCTCGTCCGGATCCGGTTTCCACACCGAGTGATCATGCGCCCAGATCCGGGCCATGATGGTCTGTTCCTTGAGCCTTTCCAGGGCGTCACTGATGTTCGGCTGGTAGCGTCCAAGGTTCTCGCTCATCTGATGCCACTTCGAGATGAGTTCCCTGCGTTTATTCCTGATACTCATCATCAAAGACTCAAAGGAGGCGGCAAATGACTTCACTCCCTCTCGTTCGAGGTTGTCGGTGACGGCATCGAGGTCTATGCCAAGGGCCCCCAACCTGTTGACCTGGCTATGTGCGGAGCTCAGATCATTTGCGAGGGTTGACTGAGCAGTACCATGGTCGAGAAAGGCCTGAAGGGTTGCCGGTGGAACCGTGTTGATGGTGTGGGGACCTATGAGCTCATCCACGTAGAGCGTGTCTGGATAGGTGGGATCTTTTGTCCCCGTGCTCGCCCACAGGAGCCTCTGCACCCGTGCACCTCTTTGCGCAAGCGTCTTCCAGCGAGTTGACGAGAATATCCTCGTGAAGAATTCATACGCGATCTTGGCATTGGCGATCGCGATCTTCCCCTGCAGCTCTGTATTTCCGATCGATTCCAGGGCTGAATCAAGGGACGTATCCACCCTGCTCACAAAAAACGATGCAACCGAAGCAATCGACGATAGGTCCTTTCCAGAGTGCAGGTGTTTTTCCAGACCCGAGATGTATGCCCATGCCGCTTCTTCATATCTCTTCACGGAAAAGAGCAGGGTAACATTTACGTTGATTCCCTCTGCAATGAGTGTCTCAATGGCTGGGATACCCTGTTTTGTGGCAGGAACCTTGATCATGACGTTCGGGCGGTCAAGGGTCCTGAAGAGCCGTCTGGCTTCCTGAATGGTTTTCTCAGTATCGTACGCCAGGGTTGGGCTGACCTCTATACTGACATAGCCGTCGAGTCCATCGGTTGATTCGTACAGGGTTCTGAACAGATCGGCGGTGTGTGCAATGTCCCACAGGACAAGGGTTTCATAGATTTCTCGGATAGTTTTGCCCGCTGCGACCAGATTTTTAAGATCCTCATCGTAGTCGATGCTCCCGGCAATCGCCTTTTCGAAGATGGTTGGGTTGGATGTCACCCCTCGGATGCCCTGATCTATGAGAGATGTCAGCTCTCCTGAGGTGATGAGAGACCTGCGGATGTAGTCGAACCAGGCCGCCTGCCCCAAATTGGCCAACTCGTGAAGTTTAGTCATCGTAACCGCTCCCTGTGATCAGTTGTTTCTGAGGATGAGAACACCCCATACCTTACAGGATCTACGGAGATATTCACAAGAGCCTTTGTCTTGTCAAGGGTTACTACACGGGACATGTGCATGCACTCAGCAGACAGTGAAACGCTTCTTGGATAGAGCACACTGTGCCGTCGTTTATAACTCCATCGAGTACCTTAGGTGGATTTTTTCTTGTTAAGAAGCGCCAGGGCGGAGGATACGACGTGCTCGCGGGTAATGCCGAACTGTTCGAAGAGGAGCTGTGCAGGGGCGCTTGACCCGAAGCCCTTCATACCCACAACCGCCCCATGGAGCCCAACATACCGCTCCCAGCCGAGGGTGATCCCAGCCTCCACGGCAACCCGCACCTTTACCTGAGATGGAAGCACCTGCTCACGGTATTCGCTGCTCTGTTTTTCGAAGAGTTCCCAGCTCGGCAGGGAGACGACACGGATGGCATGGCCTTTCTTTGAGAGAGCCCGACCTGCTTCAAGTACGGCGTGCACCTCTGATCCTGTGGAAATCAGGATCGCATCCGGTACCACGGAAGAAGACTCCCAGAGGATATACCCTCCCTTTTCAAGCAGGCTCGCCGGGGCATATGGTTCGCGGGAGATGGGCGGGACATCCTGTCTGGTCAGAATCAAAGCCGTAGGACCCCGGGTGTGCGTGAGGGCAACGTTCCATGCCTGAGCGGTTTCTGCAGCATCGCACGGCCTGATGACCGTGAGGTTGGGAATGGTCCTCAGGCTCATGACCTGCTCGATGGGCTGGTGTGTGGGACCATCCTCTCCCACTCCGATGCTGTCGTGGGTAAACACGTAAATGACGTGGAGTCCTGAAAGGCACGCCAGGCGTATCGAGGGACGCATGTAGTCGGAGAACATGAGGAAAGTTGAAGCATACGGGATAATTCCACCATGATGTGCCATGCCCGATGAAATGGCGGCCATGGCGTGCTCTCGCACACCGAAGTGAATATTTCTGCCCTCATATCCCCAGGGACCACCGACCGCCCCCTGGATTGCTTTGTGGTGGGACGACGGGTTCTGAAAATCTCCTCCCTCCTTGATCCAGGTCAGGGTCGAGGGATTGAGATCTGCCGAGCCTCCCATAAGTTCGGGTACCCTCTGAGCCAGGAGTTGGAGCACGATCTCGGATGTCTTTCGTGTGGATTGAGGTTTTTTCTCAGGGATGAATTCTGCGAAAGCATGGTCCCAGTTCTGGGGAAGATTTCCGCTCATGACGCGCCTGAATTCTTCGGCGAGTTCGGGGTGTGACCTGGTGTAACGATAGAATGACTGCTGCCACTGGGATTCAAGATCTTTTCCCCGTCCGAGGGCTTCCCGAAAATGATCACGCACATCTTCGGGAACACTGAATGCAGCAGTTTCCGGCCACCCGAGACGTTTTTTCGTGGCCGTGACTTCCTCAGTCCCCAGGGGCGATCCATGAGCCTTGAAGGATCCCTGCTTTCCGGGCGAACCGAACCCTATGTGTGTTTCGATGAGAAGAAGGGATGGCCGTTCAGTTTCTTCCTCGGCTGAGATCAGAGCAATGTCGACAGAGGCAGGATCGTTTCCATCCGGAACTCTCAGCGTGTGCCACCCGTAGGCTTCGAAGCGTTTTTCGACATCCTCGGTGAAACACAGCTCAGTAGATCCGGCCAGCGAGATCCTGTTGCTGTCGAAGAGCACGATGAGCTTGCCGAGACCGAGGTGGCCAGCAAGGGAACAAGCCTCAGCGCAAACACCTTCCATGAGATCGCCATCGCTGGCAAGCACGTAGGTGAAGTGATCGATGACCATGTGTCCGGGCCTGTTGAAGCGTGCACCAAGATGTGCCTCGGCTATCGCCATTCCCACGGCAGTGCTGATTCCCTGTCCGAGGGGACCGGTGGTTGTCTCCACCCCGGGTGTCATGTGGCACTCCGGATGTC
>DSBG01000169.1 GCA_011046135.1 Deltaproteobacteria bacterium | reverse complement strand
GTCGAGAGGGTCTCTCTCTTTCCTGGAGTTGTTCTCCAGGTCCCGCACATCCACCGTTGTTAGCGTGAAGGGGATTGCGACTCCCCCATAATCAATCTTGACAGGAGCTGTTGATCTCCGTTAGCCTGCCAAATCCTGAAGGCGGGAAGATTTCTATGCAAGGGAAAGAGGCATGGATAGCGTTGGATCTCATGGGCACCATCGGCCCAAGGAGCATCCTGAAACTGCTTGAGGTCTACGGAAAACCGGAAAGCATTCTCGCGGCCCCGACACGTGAACTCAGGGAACTCGGCATCCTGAAGAAAACGCAGCTCGCGTCCCTTGCTGCAGGTCCTGATGAGAAACGGGTATCAGGGATACTCGAGAGCCTGCGCACACTCAATGCCCATGCCGTGTGTCTTGATGATGCCCTCTATCCGCGCCTCCTGAAAGATCTCACAGATCCGCCTGTGGTCTTGTACTGCATGGGTTCTCTTGAATCCATCGAACCCGCAATCGCGGTCGTGGGAACGCGGGCGCCCTCGCACACCGGAAGGGAACACGCGTACACGCTCTCGAGAGATCTCAGCATGAAAGGGGTGTGCATTGTCTCAGGCCTTGCCCGGGGTATCGACACCCAGGCCCATACCGGTGCCCTGGAAGGAATCGGATCAACAGTGGCAGTTCTCGGTTCGGGCCTCGATGTACTCTATCCACCGGAAAACACCTCCCTTGCGGAACGGATTGCCCAACGCGGAGCCGTCATTACGGAATTCCCCCCCGGAACATCCCCTGATGCGAAAAACTTTCCCAGGAGGAACAGGATCCTTTCCGGCCTGTCCGTGGGCACTGTTGTGATCGAGGCAACGCTTCGATCCGGGGCGCTGATCACCGCCCGCATGGCGTCTGAATACGGCAGGCTTGTTATGGCCCTGCCCGGATCAATAACCAACGTCCGCACCCAGGGCCCTCACCTCCTGATACGTCAGGGTGCAACACTGATCCAGAACGCTGACGAGGTCATGGAAGAGATCGCACCCCAGGTGAAATCACTGATCAGGAGTTCCGCTGCACTCCCCGATCATCACGATGATATCGTCGATCTGCTCGTGGCAGATCCACTGAGCATCGAGGAAATTGCCCAGGTGCTCAATAAGGACATCCCTGAAATCACTTCCCGGGTAAGCCGGCTCGAGCTTGCCGGGGCAATCACCAAAGGAGAAGGAAATAGATTTTCGGTAAGGAGAGAGCATGCATAAGTCCCTCGTGATCGTTGAATCGCCCGCAAAAGCCCGCACCATCAAGAGATATCTTGGAAAAAACTACGAGGTCGAGGCATCCATGGGCCACATCAAGGACCTGCCCAAAACCGTGCTGGGAATCGACCTGGAACATGCATTTCAGCCCAGCTACAAGATCAAGCCCGAGAAAAAGGATATCGTAAAGAAGCTGAGACAGCATGCGGCATCATCCGATGTGGTCTTCCTGGCGTCGGACCCTGATCGTGAGGGTGAGGCCATCGCCTGGCACATAGCAGAGGAGATCAAGAAACCCTTGACCCATATCCGCCGCATCATCTTCCATGAAATCACGAAAAAAGCCATCGAAGAAGCCATCAATGCGCCCAAGGAACTCAACAGGGCCCTCTACGATGCCCAGATGGCACGACGTGCCATGGACAGAATCGTGGGATACACCATGAGCCCTCTTTTGTGGAGGAAGGTCAAACGAGGCCTCTCGGGAGGCAGGGTGCAGTCCGTCGCACTCAAGCTCATCTGCCTGCGCCAGGAGGAGATCGAGACGTTCGTTTCACAGGAGTACTGGACTATTGAAACCCTCCTGAAAACCCGGTCAGGGGAGACATTTTCCGCACGGGTATCCGACCCGAAGGAGATTCCCGACGAACTCCGTGCAGCACAGATCGAGGAGCAGATCAGGAACGCGCAGCAGATCAGGATAACGAAGGCCAAGAAACAGCGCAGGCTCAAACATCCTCTGCCCCCCTTCATCACCTCGACCCTGCAGCAGGCATCCTCAGGGCGGCTGAAGTTTTCCGCGAAAAAGACCATGACCATCGCCCAGCAGCTCTACGAGGGTGTTCCCATTGGAGGCAACGAGATCACCGGACTCATCACCTATATGCGCACCGATTCTCCCACCATATCCAATGAAGCGCTGCAGGGTCTCAGAGACTTCATCCCCTCGATCTACGGGTCGCAGTACCTGCCAGAGAAACCGCGCTTTTACAAGGCAAAGAAGAGTGCCCAGGAGGCCCACGAGGCCATCAGGCCCACGAGCCTCGCCAATACGCCGGAACTCCTCAAGCCCCACCTGAACAGGGATCAGCAAGCGCTCTATGAACTGATCTGGAAACGCTTCATCGCATCCCAGATGAAGAGTGCCGAGTTCGAACAGACCACTATCGATATCTCGGCAGATGAGGTCGGGCTGAGAGCGAACGGTTCTGTGATGAAGTTCGAAGGGTTCCTGAAGGTATACGACCTGCCGGAGGAAGGAGACACGCTGCTCCCCGAGAACCTGCAGGAAGGTAACGTACTCAGTCTTGAAAAGCTCGAAAAGAAACAGCACTTCACCCAGCCGCCGCCAAGGTACACCGAAGCCTCGCTCATCAAGGAGCTGGAAGACAAGGGTATCGGGAGACCGAGCACCTATGCCCCCACCATCTCGACGATTCTGGATCGGGGCTATGTACAGATGGACGGGCGCGCCCTTGTTCCCACAGAACTCGGCAGGGATGTGAACCACCTGCTGGTGAAACACTATCCCAACATTCTCGATATCGGGTTTACGGCCCGGATGGAGGATTCCCTCGACAGGATCGAGGAAGGCACGGATGCCTATGATTCAGTGATGACGGGTTTTTACGAGACCTACAGCCATGAGCATGAACGTGCCAAGGAGCAGATGGAGAACCTCCGAGCAGAACGACGGCCATCGGGGTTGACCTGTGAGAAGTGCGGCAGGGACCTGCTCATCAAGCTTGGCAAGAACGGCTACTTTCTGGGATGCTCGGGGTATCCGGAGTGTATGAACACCAGGGAATACACCCGTGACGAAACAGGCAGAATCCTCCTCAAAGAACAAAAAGAGCCGGAAGTTACAGAGATACCATGCGAGAAGTGCGGCGCGCCCATGGTTCTGAAGCACGGGAAATTCGGTGAGTTTCTCGCATGCAGCAATTACCCCGCATGCAAAAACACGCAAGCCACAACCAAGGCCGAAAAGACCGAACGGACCTGTGACAAGTGCGGATCACCTCTGTTGATCAAGCAGGGAAGATACGGGCCCTTTCTCGCATGCAGCAATTATCCGAAATGCAAAAACATTCTGCCCTACCCCCTGGGGCTGAAGTGTCCCATCAGGACCTGTGACGGAGAGATCGTCCGCCAGCGGTCGAAGCGGGGAAAGATCTTCTACGCATGCTCGAAAAAGGAATGCGGCTTCATCAGCTGGACAAAACCCATAGCCAGGCAGTGTCCGAAGTGTTCTGCCGACTTCCTGGTGAGAAAGGACTCCCGGGCTCTGTGCCCGAACCCGGACTGCGATCATGAGGAAGCACTCTGAACCTGTCCGGGTAATCGGGGCGGGACTCGCCGGAGTCGAGGCCGCACACTTTCTGGCCGGAAAGGGCATCCCCGTCAGCCTCTACGAGATGAGACCGGAACGGATGACCCCGGCTCATCAGACCGGTCTCCTCGCTGAACTCGTATGCAGCAATTCATTCAAGGGAACAGACCCTATCACGGCTCATGGTATGCTGAAACAGGAGATGACGGGTCTCGGGTCTCTCGTGATCCAAGTGGCCTTCCAGACGCAGGTTCCTGCAGGTAAAGCCCTTGCCGTGGACAGGAACGCCTTTGCAACCTCTCTCACACAACGGATCAGCTCACTGGATCACATCACCCTCGTCCGTCAGGAGGTGCAGCAGATCGACCCGGAGCAGTACACCATCGTTGCCACTGGTCCCCTGACCTCGGATGTTCTTGCGCGCGATCTTGCAGAGAAAACCGGATCCGAGAGCCTGTTCTTCTACGATGCAATCTCTCCCATCGTCGACGCGACATCCGTCGACATGACGAAGGCGTTTTTCGGGTCTCGCTGGGACCCCCAGAGCACGGACTATCTCAATATTCCCCTGGATGAGGAGCTCTACAAACGGTTTATCGACGCGCTGCTGCATGCTGAAACAGTGCAACCTCACTCCTTCGAGAACACCCGCTACTTCGACGCATGCCTGCCAATTGAGGTGATAGCGGCACGCGGCAGAGACGCACCGCGATACGGGCCCATGAGACCGGTCGGGTTTCATGACCCCGCAACAGGGAAAAGGCCTCATGCCCTGATTCAGCTCCGCAGAGAGAATCTCACGGGTCAGGCGTACAACCTGGTGGGGTTCCAGACCAGGCTTACCTATCCGGAACAGGAGCGGGTGCTGAGAATGATCCCTGCCCTTTCCCGGGTGGTGCTGCTCCGGCACGGCAGCATCCACAGGAACACCTTCCTCGATTCCCCGAGGGTGCTCTCTGAAGACCTGAGCCTCAGGGCATTTCCGAAAACCTTTCTTGCAGGGCAGCTCACGGGAGTGGAAGGATACATGGAATCAGCGGCAACAGGCATCCTTGCAGGCCTGTCGCTTTTCAAAAGACTTCTCGGGCAGCACTTCACCCCGCCAGAGAAGGGAACGGCCCTTGGCGCCCTGGTCTCGTACATCACACGCGCCACGCGCGGCACATTTCAACCCATGAACATAAACTTCGGAATCATGTCCTGCCCCGAGGTCTCACGCAGGGACCGGGATAAGGCCCGTTTTGATCACGAGAGGAGAGAATTTGCCCGCTGGCTGAAGACACTGTGAACCACGAACGAAACCCATCATGAATGATCAGGCTTGAATGCGAACGGGATGAGCTGCTCCTGAAACGTGGAAGCATCCAAGAGAATGACTTCTCTTACAGAGCACTGCACGAGGGTGCTCGGGTGATGACGACATGAGCGCCCAAGAAAAGAGCTCTCCCGGTTTACGTGATGTTCTGCATCCCCATGCCCATGCAGAATTTTCCGCTGAAAGGATACACTATCCAATCAACACGCGCTCTGAACGCGCGCAGCAAACCACGTCATCACCGGGCGGCTCAGACCGCCCTCACATCGATTACTGCTTTTCTACTTTTGACGCTTGAGGCCCCTTTGGTCCCTGGACCACCTCAAAGGCGACCTTGTCTCCCTCTGTAAGTGTTTTAAACCCATCGCCCTGAATTGCAGAGTAGTGGACAAATACGTCTGATCCACCATCTTCAGTAATGAAACCAAACCCTTTCTTTTCGTTGAACCATTTAACTGTTCCAGTAGCCATTAAGTCTACCTCCATCTTCAGGACACCTTTCCATGGCGGAGAAAGGGTTCCTGTGTTGAAATACACTGGAAAATCAGGATTACCTGAAAACCTGGGAAAAACTTACAGAGGGTTTCACCGCGGGTTAGCATGATAATTCCTTGTTCCAGTTACCTTGTGGATATAAGCACAAAAATCAGGCCTGTCAAGCGCTATTAGAAAAATTCAGCTCCTGTTTTCCCCGGATACGGGCTTTCATACCCTGGTGATTTTCTCTGGGGCAACCCGGGATCTCCCTGAGGATCCTGCAGGATCTCTCAGGGAGAAATATCCCTTGAAGGAGCCGTCCTTCACTGCTATGCATTCCCTGAGGAGAACCTCCTGGTTCCAACTGCATGGAAATAAGACGCAATCCGATGAAATCAAGGGAGAAAAGACATGAACAGGCTCGAGGAACTCAAGCCTGAGACCCTGTGGAGATTTTTCTGGGAGATCTCCCAGATACCCAGGGCCTCGGGAAAAGAGGAACAAATCAGGAACTATGTCATATCCACGGCACGCTCCTTCGATTGTGCGGTAGATACCGACACTTCGGGCAATGTGATCGTGAAAAAAGAGGGTCGAAAAGAAGCACGCACCGTGGCCCTTCAGGCTCATCTGGACATGGTGTGCGAAAAGAACACCGGAACTGTCCATGACTTCGACGAGGACCCCATCTCTCTGGTGCGCCGGGGGGACTGGGTAATGGCAGAAGGTACCACCCTGGGGGCCGATAACGGGATCGGAGTTGCAGCCATGCTCGCACTCATGGCAGACTCCGCGCATCGTCTCCCCCCCCTGGAACTCCTTTTTACCGTGGATGAGGAAACCGGCATGACAGGTGCTCGGCATCTCGGACGGGAATCTTTCACCGCAGAGCTCCTCATCAATCTCGATTCAGAAGAGATGGGGACCTTCACCATAGGATGTGCGGGAGGGCTCGATTCGAGACTCATTCTCGATCTGAACCTGGTCGACCCCTGGGACAATACTCTGACCGTGTGTATCAGCGTAACAGGGCTCGCAGGCGGACACTCCGGGGTAAATATCCACGAGGATCGCGGAAACGCCATTAAATTCCTTGTTCGCTTCCTGAAGACTGCAGGCAGCACCATCCCTTTTCAGCTCGTGCGTCTCTCCGGTGGCAGCAAGCACAACGCCATACCCCGGGAGGCAGAAGCGCTGATCCTCCTGAACCCGGACCTCTTTGGAGAGATGGAAGCAGCATGCCGGGGCATGACCACCCTCCTGAGAGATGAGTACTCTCAGAGAGAGGAGGCGCTTTCAATCCAGGCTTTCAGGGAAGATACAGAACCAGTCAGGGTTATCGCCGCCCCGGATGCAGCAAGGTACCTTGACCTGCTCACGGCCATTCCCCATGGTGCCCTGAGGATCGGCCCGGGACGGGAGGGCGCGGTCATATCCTCCACGAATCTTGCCATCTGCACACAGGAAGATTCATCCTGCACCATCGTCACGAGCCACCGCAGCATCATCCCCAGTGCCATCAACGAAATCGCCTCACAGGTCAAGGCCGTGGGAACCCTTGCTGGAGCAGAGGTGATCCACGAACATGGCTACCCTGCGTGGATGCCGGACTACAACTCCGAGCTTCTCATGCGATGCTCAGAACTCTATAGAACACGGCATGGAGAGAATCCACGGATCCGGGTGATCCATGCTGGACTCGAGTGCTCCTACTTCAAAGAACACTTCACGGAGCTCGACATGATTTCATTCGGACCGAGGATCATGCATGCCCATTCCCCATCGGAGATGGTGGAGATCTCATCTGTCGGAAGTATGTGGGATTTCCTCACTGCGCTCCTGGAACACCTGGCAGAGTCGCGGCCTGCATGAGACAACAGGGCAGCGCAGTGGAATACACCGGGAAACGACCTTCGTGACGCTTTGTCCCGGGACTGCCGATCCTGTCACAACGAACTCTGTCTGATGTTGACACTCCGATATCCATTTGTTACAAGTGCAGCGAATCTGTAACTACAGGGGGAGGAGGTACAAGGCATTGAAGGTGCTCGTGAGCGACAAGTTGTCCGAGAAGGGGGTCGAAATCCTCAAGCAGGCAGGCTTCGATGTAGACGTCAAAACAGGGTTGAAACCCGACGAACTCAAAGAAATCATCGGTGACTACGATGCTCTCGTTGTGCGATCCGCTACCAAGGCCACGGCAGACATCATTTCGGCGGGGAAAAGGCTCAAGGTCATCGGGCGTGCCGGTGCCGGCGTTGACAATATCGACACCTCAGCTGCCACAAAGCAGGGTGTCGTGGTCATGAATACACCGGGTGGAAATACCGTCACCACCGGAGAGCATGCCATAGCCATGATGATGGCACTCACAAGAAACATCCCCCAGGCAACTGCCTCCATGAAAGAAGGCAAGTGGGAAAAGAAAGCCCTCGAGGGAAGAGAGGTCTTCAATAAAACCCTCGGCATCATCGGGATGGGCAGGGTCGGATCCGTGGTTGCTTCACGGGCTGTGGGCCTTAAAATGAACGTCATCGTGTGCGACCCCTTCATCACTGAAGAGATTGCTGAGCGTCAAGGCATCGAGCTTGTGAGCCTTGATGAACTCTATGCCCGGTCAGACTACATATCGGTGCACACCCCCCTCTCGACGGAAACCCGCGGACTCATCGGCAAGGAAACCTTTGCGAAGATGAAGAAGGGTGTGATGATTATCAACTGTGCTCGAGGCGGCATCATCGATGAGAAGGCGCTGCTTGAGGCTCTTGAATCCGGCAAAGTTTCAGGTGCCGCGCTGGACGTCTTTTCAAAAGAGCCACCCGAGGACTGGTCTCTTGCAAAACACCCCAGGGTCATCTGCACCCCACATTTAGGTGCTTCCACCCACGAGGCCCAGGAAAATGTCGCCCTGGCCGTTGCGGATCAGATTGTGGACTATCTGAAAAACGGGATCATCAGGAACGCCGTCAATGCACCATCCATAGCCCCAGAGATGATGCCCAAGATGAAGCCCTACACGGAACTTGCCGAAACCATGGGGCTGTTCATGGGGCAGATCATCGGTTCAATGATCTCCGACAGACTCAAGAAGATTTCCATCACCTACAATGGAGATGCGGCGAATCTCGATACCCAGCCCATTACCATGACAGCGCTCAAAGGCTTCTTTTCCCGGATAGCGGACGACGTCAACTACGTGAATGCCCCTGTTCTGATCAAAGATCGGGGAATCGAACTGGTGGAATCCCTCACCAGCAAGGAAGAGATCTACACCAACAGCATCGAGTTGAGCCTTGAGTTTGACTCCGGCATTCGTTCTCTCACGGGGTCAGTCTTCAAATCATCAGACATCAGGATCGTAAAGATCGACAATTACTCGATAGAAGTGATCCCCAGCGGCTACATGCTGGTAATCTACAACAAGGACCTTCCGGGCACGGTGGGAAAATTCGGCACCATCCTCGGTCAGGCGAACGTCAACATCGCACGGCTCTTCCTGGGAAGAGATCGCCAGCAGGGAACGGCCCTCATCATTATCAACCTCGATGAAGAAATCCCGAGAAGGGTTCTCGAAAAGCTCAAAAAGGTCCCCAATGCGATTTCTGTCCAGGAGGTGGTCATCTAGATCTGCATCACTGAAGGGGGGAGGAAAAGGCGTATGGCAAACATCATCATTGTTGGAACCCAGTGGGGTGATGAAGGCAAGGGCAAGATCGTCGATCTGCTCACGGAAGATTCTGATCTGATCATCCGCTTCCAGGGGGGCAACAATGCGGGCCACACGCTCATGGTGGGTGACAAGAAAGTGATTCTCCACCTCATTCCCTCCGGAATCCTCCACCCGGGAAAGCTCTGCATCATTGGATCAGGGCTGGTAATCGATCCCGAGATTCTCATCGGGGAAATCGATTCGCTGAAGCACAAGGGGTACAAGGTATCCCCGGAGAACGTTGCCATCAGCGAACGTGCGCACATAATCATGCCCTACCACAAGATCATCGACCACGCGAGGGACTCCACCCAGGGGATCGGAACCACCGGCAGGGGAATCGGTCCGGCATACGAGGATAAAGCCCGTCGTATCGGTATCAGGATGATCGACCTTATCCACGAGGAGATCTTCAGAAAGAAACTCGACATTGTATTCGAAGAAAAGCAGGAATACGTCACGAAGATCCTCAAACTCAAGCCCCTGGAAAAGGAAGGGTTCGTCGAGAAATTTGTGAAGATGGGCAGGAAGCTCAAGCCCTATGTCACCAACACGACCGTCATCATTGAATCCGCGATACGAGACGGCAAGCACCTCCTCCTCGAGGGTGCCCAGGGCACGAATCTCGATCTGGACTATGGCACCTATCCCTACGTGACCTCTTCCAACACCGTGGCTGGCCAGTCCTGTGTCGGCGCAGGGATCGGCCCGACAAAGATTACCCGGGTGATCGGCATCTGCAAGGCATACACCACCCGGGTGGGAGGAGGCCCCTTCCCCACAGAACTGAATAATACAACCGGTGAACGTCTCAGGGCCTTCGGCGGAGAATACGGGGCAACGACCGGAAGACCACGGCGGTGCGGATGGCTCGACCTCGTGGCGCTGAGGCACTCCGTGCGGTTGAGCGGCATTTCTCACCTCGCCATTACCAAGCTCGACGTGCTCATGGGATTCAAGAAGATCAAGGTCGCTACTGCCTACAAGGCGGGAAAAACCAGTATCGAACACATGCCCGCAGACCTCGATGTGTTTAAAAAACTTACCCCTGTCTACGATGAACTCCCGGGGTGGGAAGAAGATATCTCGTCCCTGAGACGGCATGAAGATCTTCCCCGGAACTGCAAAGCCTATATATCCTATATTGAAGACAAGCTCCAAGTGAAAGCTGCGATCATCTCTGTGGGTCCCAAACGGGAAGAAACCATCGTACGCACGAAACTATTCTAAGGCCCTGACCGGGCCTTCCCGATCAGCCTCAGGTGAATCCGCCTGAAGAGCAGGCACTCGATCTCGATGTACAGGTTCCACAGCCGCCCTTTTCCGTTGCAACCAGGGATATCTTCTTCCTGAGGCGGATACTCTTACAGTTCGGACAGGGTGGATTCTTTTTCGCACTCAGTGACACCAGCGTCTCGAATTCATTGCCGCAGTCCTGGCAGACATACTCATAAATTGGCATTCCTTCACCTCTGTGGAAACATCTATGTCTGTGCCTTACATAGTACTCATCAGGGGAATTGTCAAGTCGAGGGGATTCCCCCTGAAGCACGCTGCTGCGGGAGGGAAATCAGGAATCTTCCGCCCCTCCTGGCCTGGAACGCAGCGCACGGTATCTTCAAGAATAAGAATCCTTTGACAAGATCACGGGAACCCTTTAGTTTTACACATAGAGCGTACGTGTTGACAGAGAGAAGAGGAGGCATGTCATGACAACGAGTTATTCCTTTTACAAAATTGAGAAGAAAGATCACATCGCATGGGTTTTTCTGAACAGACCGGACAAGAAGAACGCCATGGGACCCGATGCCTGGACTGAGATTATTCCCATTTTCGCTGACATCGAAACCGACGATTCCATCAGGGTCGCCATCATCGCAGGAGAAGGAAGAGACCTGAGTGCCGGCATCGACCTCATGGGCATGGCCCCGATGATAGAAACCCTGAAGAACTGGGATCTCTCCGCACGGGGAAAGATCAAGCTCTTTCACGACATCTTCCCTCTTCAGGATTCAATGACCTGTGTGGAAAGGTGTTCCAAGCCTGTGATCTGCTGTTTCCACGGGTACTGTATCGGAGCAGCCCTCGACCTCGGATCTGCCTGTGATATCAGGCTCGCATCCCAGGATGCACAAATCTCCTTGAGAGAATCCGCCGTGTCCATCATCGCTGATGTCGGGGTACTTCAGCGGCTGCCGCACATTGTGGGTCAGGGCATAACCCGGGAACTGGCCTTCACGGCGAAATTCATCGATGCCTCCCGTGCAAAAGAGGTGAACCTGGTCAACGAAGTCTACCCGGACAGGGAGAGTCTCCTCAAGGGCGCTGAAAGCTTTGCGAACGAGATCTCCCAGATGGCACCGCTGGCGGTGCAGGGCGCAAAAGAAGTCCTGAATTTCTGCAGGGGCAAGAGCATCGCCGACGGCCTCGAGTATGTCGCGGCACGAAGTGCCATGATTCTCCCGTCCGAAGACCTGGCCGAAACCATGGCCGCATTCATGGAAAAGAGAGCTCCTTCATATAGGGGACGATAGCAACGGACTGCTGAGCCTGACACCAGGATGTCACCGTGCGGGGCACCAAAATAAACTGGAGTCCCCGGTGTTATCCTGCTCCTTTCCAGAGCCATGCCCCTTTCCCCGAGGCTCATCTCCGTGACATCCCCACCACTCGGTTCCCATCTACCACGGACGAGGTTCCTCCTCCAGGAACCCTTAAGTTTTTCGATGCGGCTTTCCGATGAGTGGCTTAGATGGAAAAGAGAGAGAGCAAACGGAAACAGACCCGTGCCTGGGAGGATCTCTATGCACAGGCACTCATCGAAACCCATACGCTGAAATGTCCTGTACTGGATATCTCCATCGGGGGTATCGGCATCCTGGTAACCAATGGATTTTCTCATCTCCATGTGGGCAAGCCCATTCTCATCCAAACCCTGGAGAAAAAAGGGGCGATCGTCGCCACCGACATCCGGGGACGGATAGCCCATCTCGGCGGAGGTGTTCCCACTCGGGTGGGGATTGAATTCTGCCCGACTGAAACGCCCATCGAGGCATATGCGAACCTGACGGAACGAGAGGATGCACAGGGGGGTCTTCTCTTAGACAAAGATGAAATCATGAAGGTTTTCACTGAGGTGAAGAACCGGTCGAGGGGCTTCGGGGACATGCTCATGATCGACAGACACAAGGCAATTCCTGCCGAGTTTTTCCTGCTCAGGCCACATGATGACAACATGGTTTTGAGAATTGTCAGGATCTCCGAATTCCGTCTCCCCTTTCTGCCCGAGGTAGGGAAAACCTACCCCTTTTACCTCTTCAAAGGTGTCCACGTGATGCAGTTCAGCACGAAGATCCTGAACATGATCAAGACCATCGTTGAAACAAGCTGGCCGGACTCACTCCACTATATCAGCAGACGCAGTGTCCTGAGATACTTTGTCAGGGGAGAAGAACCGGTGACAGCTTCCATCACCCACCCCATCAGCGCCGAAAAGATCCGGCTGCTGGTGTGGGACATCAGTATCGAGGGGATGGGGGCGGAACTCCTCATCGAGAAATCGCCCTTAATTGAGGGGATGACGCTGGCCGCCATCAGGATCAACCTCCCCGGTGGGTCTGTGGACACGAGAGGCATCGTGAGATCAGTACGCCGGGACACCGTCCTCGACAAGACGCAGGTTGGCATAGAATTCACCGGCGGTTCAAAACACTACCAGGAGCACATCCTCCAGTACGTCCTCGATATGGACCTCCCACCCGAGACCATCATGAGGGCTCTTCCCTAGACCCTGTAGTAGGAGCGGTACCATTCCACGAAGCGCTGGATTCCCTCCTCAATGGGGATCGCAGGGAGGAATCCCGTAACGGTTTCAAGATCCCGGGCATCCGCACTCGTTGCAACCACATCACCCATCTGCAGTGGTAACAGGTTCTTCTTTGCCTTCTTCGCAAGCGTCTTTTCAAGCACGTCGATGAAGTGCATGAGTTCCACAGGATTCGAGCCTCCGATATTGTATATCCTGTAGGGGGCGGTGCTCGTTGCCGGGTCAGGATTATCACCATCCCAGGAGAAGTTCGGTTTCGGCTGAATCATCATGATGCGACAGATCCCCTCGATAATGTCGTCGATGAAGGTGAAGTCTCGTTTCATCTTTCCGTAGTTGTAGATATCGATGGGCGTATCTTCAAGGATCGCCTTCGTGAACTTGAAGAGCGCCATGTCTGGCCTTCCCCAGGGACCATACACGGTGAAGAAACGCAACCCGGTACACGGGAGGTTGTACAGGCTTGCATAGGAGTGCGCCATGAGTTCATTGGCCTTCTTTGTCGCTGCATAGAGGGAGATGGGGTGATCCACACTGTCATGCACGGAAAAAGGAAGTTTCGTGTTCGCTCCATAGACAGACGAGGTTGACGCAAAGACAAGGTGGGGAAGCCCCCCATACCTGCACCCCTCGAGGATGGAGAGGAATCCCAGAATGTTCGCATCTGCGTAGACAAACGGATTGTGGACACTGTACCGTACACCAGCCTGGGCAGCGAGGTGCACGACGATGTCAAAGGATTCACGCGAAAACAGTGAAGCCATGCCCTCTCTATCAGCGCAATCGAGCTTCAGGAAGGAAAAGTTCCTGTCCTTTTCAAGGAGGGTAAGTCTGTCCTTCTTTAGGACCGGATCGTAATACTCGTTCAGGTTGTCAATTCCAACCACCCTTGTTCCCTGTTCGAGAAGTCTGAGGGCGAGGTGGAACCCGATGAATCCCGCTGCCCCGGTTACCAGCACATGCATTGCTCTCTCCTCGTTTTGCGGATATCAGGTACTTCGGACCACATTCAGAACCCGGTGAACATCGTAGATTTCGCGCACTGAAACCACGGATTCAGGAGGATCCGCATCCCCCACCAGGATACCGGCCATACCGAGCTCCTCCGCGGTTTTGATATTGGAGGGTCTGTCGTCCACCACGATGCAGTCTTCCGGTTTCCTTTCATACAGCGCCATGAGCTTGTGGTAAGGATAGGCGAGGGGCTTGGGGATGTAATCCATATACTCGATCGTGAACAGCGAACACAGGAGATCGTCTACCCCGAGGGCAGTGAGCACGCGACGTACGTATTCCACGGAACCGTTGGAGAACACGATCATCTCGCAGGGGATGGCCTGCAGTGTCTCCCGCAGCCGGATGTCCTCGTGAAGCATGTCATGAACGGGCACATCGTGAACATCCATCAGGTAGTGGCCGGGATCAACATTGAAGTGCCGCATGAGACCTCTGAGGGTCGATCCGTACGTGGAGATATAGGTCCTGCGGAGAATCTTTGCCTGTTCGGGACCAAGGGAACAGTGCCGCATCACATAGTGGTCGATGCGCTCGTTCACCATATTGAAAGGCCCCGTCCCCCTGGGATAGAGGGTATCGTCGACATCGAGGAGGAGCATACTGTTCTCCTGTGTTCTCGGTTCTGCCATCATGCTCTTTCCAGCTTGGCCTCAACACTCATTGCATGCCCTTGATGAACACACCCTCGCCAGAACATCCCTGTCTGTATCCTACTGGACCAGGACCTGTTTCCAGCAGTTATCACCCTCACCTCTGTCTCGCGCTTAAAGAGGGCCGGTATCCTTCCCCCACGCGTGGCCTGGCCCTGCTTCCCGTGCATGAAGGATTCTTGAAGAACGCCGCCTCATGACCACGAACAACCCGGGGAACGCGGACAAAAACCCTACTCCTCACCAAAAATCTCACCCTGTCTGGGGCCGGTCTTCATATCGAGTATGCGGTAACCCTTTTCACAAACCTGTCTGCCTCTGGGCGTGCGCTTGATGTACCCGTTCTGAATGAGGTACGGTTCGTAGACATCCTCGATGGTGTCCTTGTCTTCTCCGATGGATGCTGCCAGAGACTCAATGCCCACGGGACCGCCTGAGAAAAATGAGATCATGGTGGAAAGGATTCTTCGGTCCATGCGGTCAAGTCCGGAGGTATCGATATCCAGCCTTTTCAGGGCGAGATCAGCGATGTCGGGGTCAATCGTTCCATCACCGAGGACCTCGGCAAAATCCCTGACACGTCGCAGGAGACGGTTGGCGATCCTCGGTGTGCCGCGGGAACGCCTGGCGATCTCAAAGAGGCCCTCGTCTCGGGCGGTAATCTCGAGGATGCTGGAGGTTCTCCGGAGAATCCTTGCGAGTTCTTCGACGGAGTAGAATTCGAGGTGTCCGATGATGCCGAACCTGTCTCTGAGTGGCGAGGTGATCATTCCTGCCCTGGTCGTGGCTCCCACCAGGGTGAAGGGGTTGAGGTCTATCCGGATGGAACGCGCCGAGGGTCCCTGCCCGATGATGATATCCAGCTTGAACTCCTCCATGGCAGGATAGAGGATCTCCTCCACGGCTGACCCGAGTCGGTGGATCTCGTCGATGAAGAGAACTTCCCCGCTCTCGAGATTCGTGAGGATGGCGGCGAGGTCTCCAGACTTCTCGATGGCCGGTCCGCTCGTTACTCGCAGGCCCACGCCGATCTCGTTGGCGATGATATAGGCCAACGTTGTCTTTCCAAGGCCGGGGGGGCCATAGAACAGGCAGTGATCGAGGGCTTCCCGGCGTGCCTTCGCAGCCCTGATGAACACTTCCAGGTTGTCCTTCAGTGCGTCCTGACCCACGTACTCCTGCATGGTCCGCGGCCTGATATGGGCCTCGAACTCCACTTCCTCCCTGCTCGTTGTCGTGCCTTCCATCTCTCGTGTCATATCAGATCAGTTCCCGAAGCGAACGCCTCACAAGCTCTTCAACACTGTCTGCCGCAACGCTCCCCACGGCCTTGCGTGCCTGGGCCTCAGAGTATCCCAATGTCATGAGCGCCGCAACAGCATCTTCGCCAAAATCACCTGTTTTCACCCTGGGCATGATCTTCAACTGCCGGGAGATCCTCTCCTTTAGTTCGAGGACGATGCGCTGGGCACTCTTCTTTCCAATGCCGGGGAGCCCCATGAGATACGCACTGTTTTCGCTCACCACCTCTTCGAGGAACCTTCTGGGTTCAATAGACGAGAGGATCGTCATGGCAGTCTTGGGCCCTATCCCCGACACCTCGAGCAGCAGGGAGAAAATCTCGCGCTGCCTGGGGTCACTAAAGCCATAGAGGGTGAGGGAATCCTGGCGAAAGAGAAGCATGGTGTACAGGGTGAGTTCCTCTCCAACCGGGGTCGACTGGTCCAGGCCGGCCGGCACATGGACATGATACCCGACCCCCGACACCATGACGGTAACGGACCCGGTGGTTGCCTGGATGACTTCTCCCTTCAGCATGCTGATCATTGTGTGAGTCTCCGATAGCGACGTGAAGAAAAATGGCACAGCCCGATGGCCAGGGCGTCGCTCGCATCCCTCGAGGTTACCAGGTCTTGAGGCAGGTGGAGGAGGGTGTTCACCATCAGGCTGATCTGATCCTTGTGTGCATGTCCAAACCCGCAGGTCGCTTTCTTGATCTCTGTGGGGGTATACTCGAACACGGGAATGTCGAGCAGCGTTGCCGCGAGGATCACCACTCCCCGCGACTGTCCCAGCTTCAGGGCACTCTGGGCATTCAAGGCATGGAAGGACGATTCAACGGCCACCTCACCTGGAAGAAACGCCTGAAAGAGCTCTGATGTTTTGATGAAAATCTCCCTGAGTCTCGACGGAAGGTCGTTCGCCCTGGGTGTGATGGTCCCGTGCGCGACATAGGCGGGACTGCCGGGGACTGCATGGATATCAATGACTCCATAGCCCATGCACCTGGTTCCTGGATCAATCCCGCAGATAATCATTAGGCCTGCTGCAGCTTTTCCATTTCCTCGTCATCGATGTCAAAGTTTGAGGAAAGAGACTGCACGTCATCGAGTTCTTCCAGGGCTTCTAAAAGTTTGAGCACCTGCTGTGCAGGCTTGCCGGTGAGCTTGACGTTGGACTGAGGAATCATCTGTACCTCGAGATCATTATACGCGATCTCTTTCTCCTCAAGGATGGACCGCATGTTTTCAAGTTCATCGGGATCCGTGATAATCTCCCAGACATCACCACCATCGGAGATGTCATCCGCCCCGGCACCCAGGGCTATCTCATAGAGGGCTTCTTCATCGACGATCTCCTTGTCGATGGACACGTATCCCTTTCTATCGAACATCCAGTTCACGCACCCGGTCTCTCCGAGGTTGCCGTTGTATTTCGAGAAGAGGTGTCTGATGTCGGCAACGGCACGGTTCCTGTTGTCCGTGAGCACCTTGACCAGAACAGCCACGCCGCCAGGACCATAGCCCTCATAGGTCTGCTCTTCCAGAGAATATCCTTCGAGTTCTCCCGTCCCTTTCTTGATAGCCCGTTCAATGTTCTCCTTCGGCATGTTCGCTGTCTTTGCCGTGTAGACGGCGCTGCGCAGCCGTGCATTCCCTTCTATATCACCCCCGCCCATCCGTGCGGCCACGGTAATCTCCTTGATCAGCTTCGAGAAAAGCTTGCCCCGCTTCGCATCAGCAGCGCCTTTCTTGTGCTTGATAGTGCTCCATTTATTGTGACCGGACATCGGCACCCTCCTGTGCTCTACGAATTCACCTGCTGATGTCATGTAACACAGTGGAAAGAATCTGACAAGAATCCCTGTAACTAAGAGCCTGAGACATGGTTTCCCCCTCGTTCCGGTGATCTCTCCACCCGGGGCACGGAAATCCTGTGGGGCATGAAGGGCATTGATGGCCAGAAACCACCGTGATATATCCCTGGAGCGCATGCAGGCGTTCCCTGTACGAGAATACCTGCCCGCGGATCACCGGCGCATCGAGACAGTCACGTTTGGGTGAGCGTTCCATGCACGTACACACCGGAGAAGTTTGCCGGAGATCTCTTCCCCCATCATCACTGCAAGGGGAGCGCGGATCCCGGGGCGAAGAGATTCTTCGGGAGAGAGGGAAAGGGGATTCCGGGGTGGAGAGACTCCTTGGGAGAGAAGGATTGCATGATCACGGTACTCTTTGAAAATGACCACGTTCTTGTTGTCGACAAGCCCGAGGGAATTTCTTCCATCCCCGAAAGACGCCCTTCCCGGCCCTGCCTGCTGGATATCATGTCCCGACAGTGCCCCGATAAACTCTTCGTGGTACACCGCCTGGATAAAGAGGTGAGCGGGGTCATGATCTTTGCTCGAAATGCAGCCGCACACCGGTTCCTCAACGCGGCGTTTGAACACCGCAGGGTGGAAAAGACCTATCGTGCCCTGGTTCATGGAACCATTGAAAAGGATTGCTTCGTCATCGATGCAAAGGTGCGCCCCTTCGGCTCCGGACGGATGGGCATAGACGCTGAAAAGGGACGGTACAGCTCCACGGAGGTTCGTGTCCTTTGCCGAGGGGCTTCTGTCACCCTGATCGAGGCATATCCCGTAACCGGAAGACGACACCAGATCAGGGTACACCTCTACAGCACCTCCCACCCCGTCGTGGGAGATCTTCGTTATGGCCAGAGATCCCTGCAGAGGCCCTTTGGCCGACTGATGCTGCACTCGTACAAGATATCATTCGATCTCCCCACGGGAGAACGTCTCAGTGTGGAGGCGCCTCCTCCTGAATCATTCACCCGAATCGAAACGATGCTCCTGTGCAGGGATGTGTGATTTTCTGCCAGGGTGTCGTATGGAATTTCACCATCGGGGCATTATAATAGATAGGTACATTCTCGCACGGAGGACCGCACCGCAAACCACGCGAGAATAATCCATGATCGGGAGGTTATCCATGGCAACCTATGTGATGTTTGGCACATATTCATCCGATGCCCTGAAAAAGATCAGCTCATCCAGGACGGCAAAGGCTGATGAACTCATCAGAAAATTCGGGGGTAAAGTCGTTTCCATGTACGCGCTCTTCGGGGATAAAGATCTGATGTTCATCACCGAATTTCCCACGCCGGAGCACGCCATGAAGGCATCCGTGGGTTTGACAAAACTCACGGGCATCTCCCTTTCCACCTACCCTGCAGTCTCAGTGGAAGAATTCGACAAGCTGGTGGAAGACATCTAGCAGCACCTGGTTCGTACGAGAGGCGGGAGAACCCACCCATGGCGAAAAAACACCTCAATGGGATCTCCATGTACTATGAAGACGCAGGTGAGGGAGAGCCCATCCTCTTCATCCACGGCCTGGGATCGAGTACACGTGACTGGCAGGCCCAGATTGATTTCTTCTCGAAACGCTACCGGCCGCTCGCCTACGACGTCAGGGGGCACGGCCGGACAGACAAACCACCGGGGCCATACAGCGTCTCACAGTTTTCTGAAGATGCCGCACACCTCCTCAGGGACCGAGAGGCCTTCCCCGCCCATGTCGTGGGTCTCTCCATGGGGGGAATGATCGCCTTTCAGCTTGTTCTGGACCATCCTGACCTGGTCAGGAGCATGGTAATCGTCAACAGTGGGCCGGCATTCCTCGTAAAGACCCTCCCCCAGAGACTCTTGGTGTTCCAGCGTCTCTTCATTTCCCGTGTCCTCGGTATGCGCGCCATGGGGAAATTTCTGAGTAGGCGACTGTTCCCTGAACCTGGGCAGAACGATCTTGCCAGAACCATGATCGATCGGTGGGCAGAGAACGACCGGTGGGCTTACCGTGCTTCGTTCAAGGCCCTTCTCGGCTGGAGTGTGCTGAATCGCATCCGTGATATCACCACGCCCACACTCGTAGTCGCCGCCCGGTATGACTACACCCCGGTGGAGCTGAAACAGGCCTACGCTTCCGCCATGCCATGTGCACGGATCGGAATCATTGAACATTCCAGGCACCTCACCCCTGTGGACCAGCCTCAGCAATTCAACGAGATGCTCCTTGAATTTTTCTCCTCGCTCGAGAAATCGTCGTGACACCCGGACGTTCGACCCGGCTGAGGTCACAGGGGCCACTTCCATCGGCATGGGCTGACACCAGTACCGGTGGCAGGGTGGAACCGGGTCTCACGTGACCTGGGAGCGGTTCTCCCTCCAAAAGAAGTGGCCCGCTCTCCGGCATTCGTGTACCCCGATGCCCCGGGCAGAGCACGCCTACCGGTGAACACACAAAGAAAAAAGCCCCCGATCGATTACGACCGGGGGCCTTAACGAGTGATCCTGGCAACGACCTATTCTCCCACACAGCTGCCCGTGCAGTACATTCGGCGTAAAAGGGCTTAACTTCCGAGTTCGGGATGGGATCGGGTGTTTCCCCTTTGCTATGGTCACCAGGAACGTATTCTATGAATCCTATGATGCCAAGAAAAGAAGTATGTGAGGAAGAGAGTGAGTAAAACGGGTCAAGCCTCACGGCCTATTAGTACTGGTTAGCTCAACGCGTTACCGCGCTTACACACCCAGCCTATCAAACCTGTCGTCTTCAGGTGGCCTTCAGCCCGTCGAAACGGGAGGGAAATCTAGTCTTGAGAACGGCTTCCCACTTAGATGCTTTCAGCGGTTATCCGTACCGAACGTAGCTACCCTGCTATGCCGCTGGCGCGACAACAGGAACACCAGAGGTCCGTCCACCCCGGTCCTCTCGTACTAGGGGTAGCATCTCTCAAATTTCCTCCGCCCACGGAGGATAGGGACCGAACTGTCTCACGACGTTCTAAACCCAGCTCGCGTACCGCTTTAATTGGCGAACAGCCAAACCCTTGGGACCTGCTTCAGCCCCAGGATGCGATGAGCCGACATCGAGGTGC
>DSBG01000150.1 GCA_011046135.1 Deltaproteobacteria bacterium | reverse complement strand
GGATAAGGTGGGCAAGGAAGGCGTCATCACGGTGGAAGAGGCAAAGGGAATGGAGACCACCCTGGAACTGGTGGAAGGCATGCAGTTCGACCGCGGCTACCTCTCCCCTTACTTCGTCACCGATGCCGAACGGATGGAAACCGTCCTCGATGATCCCTACGTCCTGATCCACGACAAGAAGATCAGCAATATGCGCGACATCATCCCGGTCCTCGAAACCATCGCCAAGGAAGGCAGAACCCTGATGATTCTCGCCGAGGACGTCGAGGGAGAGGCCCTGGCAACCCTGGTTGTGAACAAACTTCGGGGCACGCTGAAGTGCGCGGCGGTCAAGGCACCCGGGTTCGGCGACCGGCGCAAGGCAATGCTGGAAGACATCGCCATCCTCACCGGCGGCCAGGTGGTGTCCGAAGACCTGGGGAGAAAACTCGAGAGCGTTACCGTCAAGGATCTCGGCAAGGCCAAGAAGATCGTCATCGACAAGGACGACACGACCATTATCGAGGGATCCGGCGACAGCACATCGATCCAGGGCAGAATCACCCAGATCAAGGCCCAGATCGAGGAATCAACCTCCGATTATGACCGCGAGAAGCTCCAGGAGCGCCTGGCAAAGCTCGCCGGAGGCGTTGCGGTCATCAAGGTCGGTGCGGCAACCGAACCAGAGATGAAGGAGAAGAAGGCACGCGTCGAGGACGCCCTCAATGCCACCAGGGCAGCCGTTGAGGAGGGATTCCTCCCGGGCGGCGGAGTTGCCCTGATCCGGTGCATCGAGAAGCTGAAATCCCTGGACCTGCCCGGTGACCAGAAGAGCGGCGTCAAGATCGTGCAGAAGGCGCTGGAAGAGCCGTTGAGGCAGATCGCCGTCAATGCAGGGCTCGAAGGCGGGATCGTGCTGGAGAAGGTGAAGTCCCTCAAGGGCACCATGGGGTTCAATGCCGCCACCGAGGAGTATGAAGACCTCCTCAAGGCGGGGATCATCGACCCGACCAAGGTCGTCCGCTTCGCACTCCAGAACGCGTCATCCGTTGCAGGGTTGCTGCTCACCACAGAGGTTATGGTCTCAGAGGTACCCGAAGAGAAGAACCAGCCCGGCATGCCGGGCGGCATGGGCGGCATGCCCCACGGCATGGATGACATGTAACCATTGCCGGAACAGGAGCGGGGTTAGAACGATACCTTACGGGAAACGACTCTTCGAGAGCACGATGACAGGTAACCACCATGAGGGGGGAGGCCGCGGCCTCCCCCTTTGGTATTCTGGCGATACTCCATGGTTTCGACAACCCCTTTCTCGGGCACGTCCACACCAGGTCCACCCCGTGCATGCAGGCCGAAGGAGACCATGATCCGTTCTCGGGAAACGCATCTGCAGGTTCACCGCGCGAATGCAGGATGAATGAGAAGGGGTCCGATCCCAGCTTACGCAACTGCAGGGTTACCGCGCGCATGCAGGATGAATGACACGAGATCCACTCTCAGGCCTACGCGGCTGTAGGTTCACCACGCGCATGCGGGGCCACGGCGCTCCATGATCACCACCCCTGCTGCCTCTGTTCACTCTCCAGGGATCATGCAGGTAAAGGCGACTGCAGGACATCCGTTTGAGAGCAGATCCTCGTACGAGGAGAAATTGCCGGCCTGGCTGCGGTGACTGTCCGTCCACGCCACATAGAGCGAGACCTCTTTCCCGTGTTCTCCATCCCTGACATCCCAGAACCGGAAATACTCGCCCGTGCCCTGTTCCAGCGGGTTGCCGGGATCCTGGTGCCAGGCAGGAGCGAGATCAGGGTGCGCCGGATCAAGGCTCTCCAGCCGCAGCATCTGGGCATTGCACAGGAGTGCCGCACGGGTCTGGCTCTCGGACTGACTGCTGGACCTCATGCACAGCGCGTACATCTGGAACAGGGCAAGGGAGAAGACCATGATGATGCACAGGGCAACCATGACCTCGATAAAGGAAAATCCCTTGTTCATTGTAGATTTCTCCATTCTTCCTCAAAGGAGTAGCGCTGGATTGTCCCCGAGGCGGGAAGAATCCTCAGGGCCAGCGATTCTCTCTCGGAACACAGGTAGATGGTGCCGGCATTACAGGTGCCCAGGGGAGAAAAACTCACCCTCTCGTTCACAAAGCTGATGCCGTCGTCGGGGATCTTGGTGTTGTTGGGCCCGTGGGGGGCATGACTCCCGAAGCACAGTCCCCTGCGCAGCGATACGGGCCCGATGGATTGTTCACCCGGGTCCGGCTGCATATTCCCGTTGGCGTCACAGAAACTCACGTACGTTCGCTGCGGCGGCGAGAACACGATTCTCCAGGGTTTTCCATCGTTCATGGCATTCATACGTACCTGGGCGATGAGTCCCGTGAGTTCGTCCGCCTGCGCCCACAGATCTTTTTTCGAGGAGAACCCCGAGAGGCCCGGCAAGGCGAGGGCAGCCAGAACAGACACGATGATCAGGACGATCATCACTTCCAGGAGAGACACCCCCCTGAGATGAGTCAGGTGGTCTTGGACCCGTAGAGATCTGACCTGTTGAGATCCCTCAGTACGGCATTGGCAGTGCAGACACCCCAGAACAGTTCCCCCTCCCCGTCAAGTGACGCACATTTCATTCTATCGCAGAGATACAGTTTCTCTCGTGGATTAATATAACGTCGCTGCGCGAAAAGTGAAGGGGGATGTTCACGCTCGGTGTATCTGAACCAGGGAAGTATCTCCTGTTTGGTTACAACGGGCAGGAATTCAACGTGCTCGGTGAACCTGTCAAAGAAGGGAATAATCTCCCTGAGCCGTTTCAAGACCATGCCCGCTGCCCATGACGAGGCCTCGGTCAGGGAGGTGAGCGTCGTCTCTCGGGGAATTTTCGTGCGCACACTCAGCAGTGCACGGGGGTGCTGCCTTGTGACGCTCAGGAGCAGGGGATGTGCCAGTTCAACTGGCGGAGAAATGGCCAGAAGATCGCCCATGCCCACGGGCAGCACCTCCTCCTGCACCAGGATTTTCCCGTACAGGAGAAAGCCGTCACTGTCGCGGCTGAAAGGGTCTTCCTCACACAGGTAGTACCGCGCCTGCAGGGTTGCGTCTCCCACTCGAATCCCGGCAACTTCCCGGTCATCGCAGACAACCTCAACCTCGGGTGAGGAGACGCACTCCCCCCGCACATGATCCAGGTATGAGATCAGCACATCCTTTGCCGCGCCGTAATCCAGCACACCCATGCCCGAGAGCGAACAGACATAGCGCAGGTACGAGGATCGGTTCAGGGAGCCAACCCTGCTCAGACCGCGCGCCATGTTCTCTTCCCAGGGCTCCATGCCGTGCGCGGAGCGCCCGGCACAACCGAGAACACGTCGTGGCTTGAGCATCCCCTTCAGCAGCGTCTGCAGATAGGTGTCCGTGAGGCCGATCAGGGCTGATTGTCCCCGGGAAAACCCTTTTCTGCCTACATCCACCCGGGTGCCCGGCAGGATGCTCTGCACCAGGGGAATCGGTGTCGGCCTGAGGGTATCGGCAAGAAGCGGTCCGACTGAGCCCAGGATCTGCCTGATCACGTTCGCATAAAAGGCCGTGGATACTGGCAGCGCAATGCCGTGCTTGTCGGACATGCCCCCGCTTGTCCTCGACCTGTCCACCCACAGGCAGGAAAAGCCCTTTCCGGCAAGGAGAAGGCATGCGAGCAGACCGGAGATCCCTTCCCCGGAACCGATCACATCGTAGGACCTCTTCACAGAACCTCCCCGTTTTCATTCATGAGAGACATCCCTTGTTCGCGAAGCAGGTACGAGGTGACCCCCATACCCTCGACCAGGGTTCCTTCAACGGTTACAAGACGTGTTCCGCACGAAGGACTCCTTTCCTTGAGGATGGCCCGGGTTATCCCGAGCAGTTCTGCCACTTTTGCCGTTGCTTGAGCTCCCTTCAGAAAGCATCCCGTCACGTCTCTTCCTTCGCAATCCACAACCCGGGCGTGACCGGACACGATCGCCGCCCCGTCACCGCCGACAAAGTACGCAGGATTCCTCGGTGTGGGAAGGCCTCCCATCTGTTCAGGGCAGACGGGGATGGGGATGATTCCTGGAATCCGGGTGATCTCTGGGCAGTGTTTCGATTGTCCGTCGTATCTGCACGCAATCCCGAGAAGGCAGGCGCTCACGAGGACAGGGCCCGTCAGGTGTCCAAACGGGGATTGACGAGGCACAAAGAATCATCCTTCCCGAGGTCCCTGATGAAAACCTTCCTGCCGACGACCTCAAGCCTTCCCTGCGCGAAGAGTTGAATTGCCTTCGGATAGATCTGGTGTTCCTGTCTCAGAATCCTCTCTTTCAATTCGTCCTCTGTGTCGTCCGAGTACACGGGGACCACTGCCTGGATGATAATCGGCCCGGTGTCAACCCCTTCATCCACGAAGTGGACGGTGCACCCGGAAAACCTGACCCCGTGGTCGATGGCCTTCTGACGGACGCCGAGGCCGGGAAACGAAGGCAGCAGCGCAGGGTGAATGTTCATGACCCTGCCGGGAAAGCTCCGCAGAAATTCAGGGGTGAGGACCCGCATGAACCCCGCCAGGACCACGAGCTCCACTCGATGTGCATCTAAACGTGCCTTGAGCTCGGCATCGAAATGCGCCCTGTCCGGATAGTTCCCGTGGGGAACGACTCTGGTCGCGACACCCTTCTTCCGGGCCCGTTCGAGAGCAAAGGCCCCTGAAACGTTGCTAATGACGACACTGACCTCCCCATCGATGGCGCCCGATTCACAGGCATCAAGAATGGACTGAAGGTTGCTGCCGCTTCCCGATACGAGAACCCCTATCCTGATCACGTCCCTACCCTGCCCGAGAAAAAACCACCGAAGGTTCGTTTTTCTTGCGTGTCTCCACGTGGCCGATGATGGAAGCCTGTTCCTTGAGCCCTTTGAGCCTGAGCATCACATCATCGACATCATTGTTTGACACGACCAGGACCATGCCGATCCCCATGTTGAAGGTCCGGAACATCTCCTGGTTCTCGATCTCTCCGAGAGACTGGACAAGCCTGAAGATCGGCGGGGTCTCCCACGATCCCTCCTGGATGACCGCACAGGTGCGACCGGGAAGCACCCTGGGAATATTGTCGATAAACCCTCCTCCCGTGACGTGTACGATACCCCTGATCTCATAGTTTCTGAGGATGTTGAGGACGCTCTTTACGTAGATCCTGGTGGGGACGAGCAGCTCTTCTCCCAGCGGTTTCCCGAGGTCCTCCACGTACGAGTCGATGCCGAGACCGGCCTTGTCGAAGAATACCCTCCTCACGAGGGAGTAGCCGTTGCTGTGGAGACCTGAAGAATTCAGGCCGATGAGCACGTCTTTGGTTGATATGCGGGAGCCGTCGATGATCCTGTCGCTCTCCACGACGCCGACTCCAAAGGCGGCAAGATCGTACTCGCCCTCGGGGTAGAACCCGGGCATCTCGGCCGTTTCCCCGCCGAGCAGTGCGCATCCTGCCTCCTCACACCCCTGTGCAATGCCGGAAATAACGGCCTTTGCGGTATCCAGTTCGAGGGCGCCGGTGGAAAAGTAGTCCAGGAGAAAGAGGGGATGCGCTCCCACCACGATGATATCGTTGACCACCATGGCGACAAGATCGATTCCCACACTGTCGTGGTTTCCAGCCATGAATGCGATCTTGAGCTTGGTTCCCACTCCATCGGTGGAGGATACCAGGATGGGGTCGGCGAAGGAACCGATATCGAGACGGAACAGTCCCGCAAACCCGCCTATTCCACCAAGAACCTCGGGACCGTGCGTGGCTTTAGCCTTTGACTTGATGGCCTTGATGAACAGATTCTGCTTCTCGACATCAACACCGGACTCTTTATACGTAATTGACATAGAACCCCCTGGTCACCCTTCCTACACTATGAAACTCTTCTTCGTCAATTACGAGAGTGAACACCACGTCTTCTTTCCTGCGGATTATAGTATGACATGAGCGAGGTATCTGGCCACAGAGAAATAGAGCAGTGCCGCAAGCAGGATCGTCAATGCAGGCAGCCACAGGAGGCGATAGACAGAAAAAAGGCTTGCGGAGAAATACCTGTTGGAGAGCAGCAGGCACAGGTGGAGTGGCGACAGGAGCACTCCCACAAATCCGCTCACCAGGGCGAGCATGAGATAGGGCAGGAGAAAATGCATCTCACCGTATGCGCTCAACAGGGCAATGAGAATGGGAAAGGTGCTCCCCACAAAGGCGATGGTGATACCCACCACAGACCCCACCAGAAAGGGGAGGATCACGGTTATGAGCACCATGGGAATCCGAAGCCGAGTCAGTTCGGACGTGATCGCCTCCACGGCGTGGCTGTCTTCGAGAATGCCCTGGAAGATCAGGATGGCAAAGACCATGAAGATCATGCCCAGGAGGCTGCGATTTACGACCACCTTCCGGATCTCCCCCCATGTCATGCGGTTGACTCCCCAGACCCACACGATGGACACGCACAGCGCGAGGATGAGGCCAGTCTCCTGAGCAATCGTGAGTGCCGGGATCAGGCGCGTCAGGACAAGCCCCAAACCAAGGCCCAGGACAATGACGATGAGAATGGGAATGAGCTGACGTATGAAAGGAACGGGGGAAGGCCTCACGATCGCGTTGCCTGAATCACCCGGGTCGATATACCCCCGGATCGGCTGATATCCGATGAGAAGAGCCACCACGGTCAAGGGAAAGAGGAACAGCACGAAGACCCACAGATCGATACCGGCCATGGTGACGGTGAGCAGAACGCCGGGGTACAGCGGCCACCAGTATTCCCAGATGTGGCGAAACCAGTAGTTGACATAACTTTGGTGGTGGGCCTCGAGCCGGGTGCGTGCTCCGAGTTCCTTCACCATGGGTGCCGAGAAGATGGCGCCTCCGGGCATGGGGAGAAGCCCGATGAGTGCCGGGAACATGACCATGTTGAGCCGCTGGCTCTTCAGCAGCCCCAGAAACCGCTCCAGCATCCGCTTCATGTGCCCCGAGGATTCCATGCTGCCGCTCAGGACAAGAATGAGCGAGACGATCACGGCAAGGGAAAGGGTTTTCGGATAGACGACGGATGCGATCATGGACGTGATCATGGATGCGAGATCGAGCCCGAAGATGACCCCCATGATCACCGCCCCCACGAGGAATGCATTCCCCAGGGAAACCCTCTTCCTGATGGCGAACAGGACCACGACGAAAACAGCCATGAGCCTGAGTATGGCGGGAATTTCCCCCAGCATGGTCATGCAGCACCCCTCGTGTGCGGTCTCTTGAAACCCTGTTCTCCATAGCAGAGACCGTCTTGTGCTTTCAAGGGCCAACGCAAGACCCTTGAGTCTCTCTCTCTTTGGGGGTATGACAAGGGTGAGGAGGGTTTGTTTGGCAGGACAGACTACCCGGGCATCACTTCCGGTTCACTGGGTGAACAGGGCGGTCTCGGTTGTGGGGTCGCTGCGCTTCTTCCTGCTCCTCGTTCTCCTCCTGTGCCCGTTGCTTGTACTCTCGACCATTCTTCCCCAGGGTCTTCATGACTTTGGCGTCACGGAGCACGGATCACGTCCGGTAATCCGCATCCTTTCACGCGCTGGCCTTCTGGACCCGATCCACTCGCCCTGGTTCCTGGTGCCCGCTGCCCTGCTCTGTATAAATCTCGTGATCTGTATCGGGAAACGAGTCCGCAGATTCACAGCACACCCTCATATGACACCGGGAGCAGATGATTCCCGTGATCGTGTCAGACTCAGTGCTCTCAGGAGCCTGCCCCGGTTCCTCACCCACCTGGGAGTCCTGATTCTCGTCAGCGGGGTTGCCATCGGCGGCATGGCAGCATTCGAAACCACCCTCGAGCTTCCCCACGGAGAAACAGTGCCGGTCGCCCCCCTGGTACCGTATCGAGGGCTCGTGGATGAGGGCCTTCTCGTGCGCTGTGATTCCTTCTCGGTGAGTCACTATGAATCCGGCCTGCCCAGGGAATACCGTTCGGATCTCACGTTTTTCCTCAATCAGGAAATTCTTCACCAGGGCTCGGTCTTCGTGAATCACCCGATCAGCATAAACGGAATCCGCTTCATCCAGGCACACTACCGGTTGGATCATCACGCCGTGATCACCCTGGCACACGATGGCCAAACCCGCTCCTTCTCTGCTGCCCCGGGGCAACGTCTCGATGTTGGACCAGAAACCACGGCAACCGTGGTCAGGATCGTCGAGAATGTCCTTTCCCTGGGCCCTGCGGTGCAGATCGAGTTCCGATCGCCCCGGGAACAGGGTTCTGTGTGGGTCTTTTCGCGGATCGAAGAGATCCTGGAATCGTATCCCGAACTCTTCGAAGAGCTCCCCCACCTGAATCCGGCCATGTTCGAAGGCTCCCTGTTTTCTCTTTCCGGCGTGGAGCCACACTATACCACGGGCCTCATCGTGGCGTACGATCCAGGAATTCCTGTCGTTGGTGCAGGCGCCATCGTCATGCTCGCCGGCCTCTTTCTCACTTACCTCTTCCCTGTGCGGCGGGCACGAACCTCAGGGGCGCAGATCCCTGTCAAGGGGGGGGATCGACCATGAATATCACGGTGCTGAATTCAGTCCCCCTTCTGTACCTCGCCGGGTTTGCCTTCGGGGCCCTACTGTCCGTGACCGGAGGTATCCTCCTCGAGCGTGCACGATCCGTAATGCTGTTTGCAGGATTTTCTCTGCACACAGCAGGCATCCTCATCAGGTGGATCGAATCCTATGCCCTCGCTATCGGCCATGCCCCACTGGCAAACTTGTACGAGTCCCTCGTGTTCTTTTCCTGGGCCATCGTCTTCTTCTTCCTCGTGCTGAACTCTCTCAGGAAAATCGAGGGCCTCTCCACGCTCATCCTGTTGTTCGCCGCCGGACTCATGGCCTGGGCATCCCTGGCCCCAGCCATCGATCCCCGGATCCAGCCGCTCATCCCTGCCCTGAAGAGCAACTGGCTCATCAGCCACGTGACCACCTGCTTCCTCGGATATGCCTCCTTCGTCATCGCCGCGATCTTCGGGGCATGGCTCCTGCTTCCAGGATCTCACCGGAACCCTGGCAGAGACACCCTTGAAGAGAGAATATACCAGTGCTGTGTGATCGGGTTTATCTTCTTTACCATCGGGATCATGACCGGCTCGGTGTGGGCTCACTACGCATGGGGCAGGTACTGGGGCTGGGATCCCAAGGAGACCTGGGCGCTCATCACCTGGCTGATCTATGCCGCGGCCCTCCACACACGGTTTCTGCCGGATCGTGGCGGGAAACGATTCGCGGTGCTGACCCTGATCGGTCTTGCCAGCATCATGTTCACCTTCCTGGGTGTCAACTATCTCCCCGGTCTGCACAGCTACCTCTGAGGGGTTACTCCAGGCCTCGTGCGCCGCTGTCCTGCAACCCTGTTCGAGAAGAGACCCCATCGGGTGTGTACAAACACCTCCGGGCCAGGTTCATGGTGGTCCGAGGGTGTGTACAAACACCTCCAGGTCAGGCTCACGGTGGTCCGAGGGTGTGTAAAACACCTCCAGGTCAGGCTCACGGGGCTCTGAGGGTGTGTATGCAGGGTGCTTTTCAGGAAGATCATAAAAAATTGGGATGACGCCTTGGGCAGGTGATCGTCATCCCACAAAGAGGAGGTATTAAGGATTGGCTTTGTTGAGCGTTATGAAGTCTTTCGTATCTCCCGTGTCTTCGTCTCTTCCCGGTCCGCCTAGATCCCGCGATTCCAGTCCATGCACTTTTTCTGTCTCGTCTCAGGCGAGCCTTTTTCAACGTTCCTGGAAAACCGGTCCCGGTGGGCCTTGCCGATCTCTGCATCAGGAACGAGTTTTTTGACCTGGAGCAGATGCTCCGTTCTCGTCTGATCCAGTTCAGTCTTCAGCGTGCTGATTTCAGTGCTGAGCTGCCGCACCCTGGCCTCATCGGGCTCCTGGGCAGAGAGCGCATCTCTGAGTTCTGTCCTCTTGTCTGCAAGCTGGTCCTTGATGGGGTCGGTCAGTTTCTGGTGCGCATCCCTGAGCTCCCTGAGCTGATCGCGCTGCTCCTGTGTGAGGTGAGCCGTCCTTCTTTCAAAAGAATCCTCCCGGCAGGTTTCCCTGCTGCTCTCCCAGCACTTCGTCCCTGCGTGTCGGGACGACTTTCCGTCTTTTTCTCCGGTCATGTGCGCAAAGATCGGCTGCGCGACAAAGGCGGTGAGGATCAGCAGTCCTATGAGTGTCGTAATCTTTTTCATATCTTTTCTCCTTTTTCAGATTCGGGGGATATCGCCTCTCGTCATTGCCCCTTGTTAAGCAACAGGCGTGCCACCCGCTGTAAAATTGATTTTTCCTTTTTATTTCCCGTGATCTATCTGCAGCACCCTCCCGTCAGGGAGCATCAGAGTACGCCCCAGCTACACGGCATGTGTATATTTTGTATACAGGGGACACAATAAGGTGTATAGGATCTATGCAGGCAGCCATCTCGCCTGAGGTTCAAACCCGGGCGTTTCCTGAGCGCGAGAGCCTGGCACATAACTTGTAGGCATTGGTGCGGGCATGAAGAAGGCATCGGATAAACTTTCGTCAGGACGCAGGTGGATTCGGATATCACCCTGGGTCATCCTCGGGTCATTTGTGGTCATGGTACCGATCTTCGTGTTCATCACCATGGAGAGCATCAACTCCCAGAAAAACAGCATGGTGCTGCTCCTCAATGAAAAGGGAGATGCCCTGATCCGTTCCTTCGAGGCCGGAACGAGAACCGGAATGATGGGCATGAACTGGAGCGGTGCCCAGGTGCAGCGGCTCATCATGGAAACCGCGGAACAGCCTGATATCCTCTATATCCTCATCACCGACAAGGATGGCAGGATTGTTGCCCACAACCAGCCCCTGGCCATCGGCAAAACACACGGGACTGAACTCGAGCAGGGCAGCATCGGTCCCCGGCTTTCCTGGCGGATCATCCACCTGGATGACGGCAGGTCGATCTTCGAGGTCCACCGCAGGTTCAACCCCTCGGGGGGGAGGATCATCTTCCCCGGCCAGCGGATGTTTCATCAGGACTGGTTTTCCCCCCACATGATCCCGGAGAATCTGAAACCGCCTGTTCAGACCATCTTTATCGGCCTTGCCATGGCCCCCATCGAGCAGATCATCGGGGAGAACATCCGGCAGAAGGTCATCGTAGCCGTGATCCTGCTCATGTACGGTCTCCTGGGGATCGTCTCCATCTTCATCGCGCAGAACTACCGCACGGCAAGGGCCTCACTGTCCCTGATCAAGGCCTACTCGGACACCATCGTGAACAGCATGCCCATCGGTCTGATTTTTATCGGGGAAGAAGGCAATATCGCTGCTCTCAACGAAACCTCCCAGAACCTGCTCATGATCACGGCCACGAACGTGATCGGAAAACCTGCCCGCGACGTGCTTCCTGAGCAGATCAACGACCTCATGAGACCCTCCCGCACCCGGAGGGACATCATCACCAGGGACATCACCACCCCGGTGGGTGGAAAGAATCTGCTCCTGGAGGCCAGTGTGAGCACGCTCAGGGATGAGGAAAACCACTTCCTGGGCAACATCATCCTGCTGCGTGACATCTCCGAGATCGAGGACCTCAAGAAGGAGATCCAGAGAAATGAGAGACTTGCCTCCCTGGGAAGCCTTGCCGCCGGAATCGCACATGAAATCCGCAACCCCTTGAGTTCCATCAAGGGCTTTGCCACCTACTTCAAGGAACGCTACCGGGATGTTCCCGAGGACCAGAAAACTGCAGACATCATGATCGGCGAGGTGGAGCGCCTCAACAGGGTCATCGGACAGCTCCTCGAGTTTGCCCGGCCCATGAACATCAGGCCCCGGGAGACCTCGCTGGATAAACTCATTGCAGATTCCCTCGAGATGGTCAGCCGCCAGGCGGATGAGAACCGCATCACGATATCCAGCAGCTCTGGGTCACCCAGCCCTGTACTTGCCCACGTCGACCCGGACAGGATCCGCCAGGTGCTCCTCAATATCTTTTTCAATGCGCTGGAAGCCATGGATGAAGGAGGACGTCTCTCCGTGAACCTTGATACAGACACCCACCAGTCCCAGGCCGTGGTGCGCGTCTCAGACACCGGAGGCGGCATTGACCCGGAGAGCGTCGGCCGAATCTTTGATCCCTACTTCACCACCAAGCCCAGCGGCACCGGACTCGGCCTTGCCATCGCACACAAGATCGTGGAGGCCCATGCCGGCCAGATCAGGGTTTCGAGCAGGCCCCGCGAGGGAACCACGATCTCGGTCATGCTTCCCCTGGAGGGGAGCGACCATCAGGAGCAGTCATGATGAAAGGCACGATCCTTGTCGTTGATGATGACATGGGCCACCGGACCATGCTTGCCACCCTTCTTACGGGCTGGGGCTATGAGGTGGAAGAGGCAGATGACGGCTCCTCGGCCATCGAGCGGGTGCGCGGCAAACCCTACGACCTGATCCTCATGGATATCCGGATGGTGAAGGTCTCGGGCCTCGAAGCCTTGGGCGCCATCAAGGAGCTCAATCCGGCGATCCCGGTCATTATCATGACAGCGTACTCATCCATTGAAACCGCCATCGAGGCGATGAAGAAAGGCGCCTATGAATACCTCACCAAGCCCCTTGATTTCGACGAGATGCGCCTGAAGATGGAGCAGGCAATGGAGCACAGCCGGCTCAAAGTGGAGAACCGGATCCTCAAGGAAATGCTCGGGGAGCACTTCGACACCCGCAACATCATCGGGAAAAGCCCGGCCATGGTGAGGCTGCTGGAAAGGACGGCACGGGCAGCGTCATCGGAGGCCACGGTGCTCATTACCGGCGAGTCGGGCACCGGCAAGGAGATGATCGCCGGGGCCATTCACTTCAACAGTCCCCGGGCAGACAAGCCTTTCATCAAGATCAACTGTGCCGCCATCTCCGAGGGACTCCTGGAGAGTGAACTCTTCGGTCACGAGAAGGGTGCCTTCACCGGGGCCCTGCGGCGCAGGGAGGGACAGTTCAGGCAGGCCCACCTCGGCAGTCTCTTCCTCGACGAGGTGAGCGAGATGTCGCTGGCCATGCAGGCAAAGCTGCTGCGAGTTCTCCAGGAAAGAGAGTTCACCCGGGTGGGCGGAGAGGAACTCATCAGGGTGGATGTGCGCATCATCGCGGCAACGAACAAGGTGCTCCCGAACCTGGTCCGTGAGAGTGCCTTCCGGGAAGATCTCTACTACCGGCTCAACGTGATTACACTGGCAATGCCGCCTGTCAGAGAGCGCAGGGAGGATATTCCGCTCCTCGCAGACTTCTTTCTGTCATCCTTTGCCGCCAAGAACAACAAGCCGGTCAAAGGGTTTACCCCTCAGGCCATGGACAAGCTCATCCGGTACGACTGGCCCGGGAATGTGCGCGAGATCATGAATGTCATCGAGAGCGCCGTGGTACTCACCGGATCACCGTATCTCACGGAGCACGACCTCACCATCATTCCCCATGACGAGGGCCAGAGGCACCCCGGGCGAGAGCTCCCCCTGGACCTCCCGCTGGACGAGATGGAGAAGACCACGATCCTCAAGACCCTGGAATCCGTGGGGGGAAACAAGAGCGAGGCAGCCAGAAGACTCAAAATAACCCGGGCCACGCTGCACAAGAAGCTCAAGCGCTACGAGATCGATGACTCCTGATAATCCCTCAAAGGGCAGAATTTCCTGATCTCCTGGAGGAAGGACTCCTTGCCGGTGTAGTGGATGGCATTGATCCCCACTGAACGTGCCCGCTCCACATGTTCAAGGGTGTCATCCACAAAGAGGGCCCGCTCCGCCGCAATCCCCATGGCATCCAGCACGTCGGTAAAGAGGCTCCGGTCGTGCTTGCTCTTGCCCAGGTGAAAGCTGTTGAACACCTGCTCGAAGCGGTGGAAGAACCCGTGCCGCTCTTCGAGCTCATCGAGCCAGTTGGTCTGGTCGCTCAGGATGGCTACCCTGAGGGAGGCCTTCTTCAGTTCTTCTATGAGGCCGATCATAAAGTCCCTGATGTGAAAACGGCTCAGGATCATCTCTCTGAGCTCCGCATCATCGCCCTCGATCCCGGTCAGGCTCCGCAGCGTTTCCCAGTAGTGCGCCTCCGTGGCCCTGCCGGTGAGATACCCTGTGGTGGAAATCGTTGTGCGGGCAGTCTCATAGAAGGCATCGGGATCGATCCCGGACCGCCTGGCAATAGCGGTCAGTCCGTTGCGGAACCCCTCGTCCGCAATAACCCCGCCGAAATCGAGAAACACACCATCTATTCTGCACCCGCTCATTTTACTCCTGCTCCTTCAGCCGTTTTCCGATAGAATCTCTAGCGTAGAAAATGATGATTGACAATCCACATATTCTCTCTACAGACTCTGTGGAGAGACGTGAGAGTACGTCTCAGGAATGGATGACATGAAGAACCGGATACCGCGGCTGCTTTTTGATCAAGAGGACCACGACCTGCTCGTGGTCGTGAACGACATTCTCCACAGAGACCCTTCGAGGTCTGCCTTCAGGAATCTCCTCAATCCCTTTCTCCACCCCCATGGCATCAAGGAGATGGCGGCTTCCCGTGAACTGCGCATCGCCTATGCCGTGGCCCACATCCTGAGCTCCCTGGAGATCGGCGAGGCCAAGGACCGCCTGTCGGCCCTCCGATCCCTGAGGGAGGAAGTCCTCTCCAGCGCAAAGAGCCATCTTCGCAAGAACACGGCACGGGTGCTCCTGCAGATCATGAAGAAACTGGTGCGCTCCCAGGGTGATTATCTCAGCCAGCTCAAGCTCGCCCATGATTTTCGGCTTGCCGCTTCGGGAAAACCGCGCATCGTCCGGGAACAGTTGCGCAGGAATCACCTCCTGGAGATGTCGGAAGAGTGGAATCAGATCGCCACCGACGACCACGTGCACGACGTGAACACCAAGGGGAGGAAATCCCCGAGCCACCTCATCATGGATGCCTGGATAAAGGGAATCAGGCGGCTCAAGATCATCTACTACCACTACGTGAGACCCGATGTCGCCGAAGAGCTCCTCGAAGCCGCTCACATCATGGGGATCAGGGTCCGCATCGGCATCGAGCTCAACCCCAGATTCAGAAATCGCCCTGTGCAGTTTATCTGGGCGCCGAGGGGCCTGCTGGATACCCAGGACTACCTCACCTTTCTCAAAGAGCCCAAGATCCAGGCCTTCCTGGAGGAGGGGAAACGGGCGGCTGACTATACCCAGCGACATGTGTTCTCGGTTCTCGAGAATTTCAACTCACGGCATTTGGAGACGATCCGTGAAGCGTACGGTCTCGAGATGGATGCCCTGGATCCAGACGAGTTTCGTGCCTTTGTGGGAATCGGCCAGGTGTCTGTCCTGCACCTGTCGGAATTCATCCACACGAACATGCTCCCCTTCATGCAGGCCCGGACCGATGAGCTGAGGAAACGATATGAAGCAGCCTCTCAGGAAGAACGCGCCGAGATCCAACGCATCGTGGACGAGATGAACACCCTCGATTCAGAGACCATTGCAGAGCTCTTCCTTCACCCCGAGTTAAATGAGGGCATCCCCGAAACAGGACATCCCTTCACTGATGCGGATGAGCCTGAGCTCCTCAGGCTCTCACCTCGAGAACTCCTGGACAAGCTTGCCCACCTCCACTCCGGGTTCAGTATCACCCTGGGGCTGAGCGGGCTCAGAATCGCCGATGTCATCGAAATTCTCTACGAAAGCTCGGGCATGATCACCCACCTGGAAAACTTCAACCTCAAAGACTACCTCATGGGAGAGGCTCCGCCCTATGAAGAGATCAATGACCTGCAGCGGGCCCTGAACAAGGCCGATGTCATAGCGCTCAAGCGCATCCTCCATGACAACATAGACAGGCTCAGAACCTCACAGGAGCCTGACAGGGGCGACAGAGCGGCCAGGCTCACCTTCATCCTGAAAGACATCGAGTCCTTTCTCGCGTACTACCAGCACTCAATTCTGAAGAGCCGCGTGGGGAGCGACTCATCCGGGCGTTCGCGCCACCTCTACGGCATGGGCATGGTGGTCCTGGACACGCTCCCGACAAGAACCCTCAGAGATGTGCGCAGAGAATCCTACCCCTCCCGGTTCATGGTCCCCATCTCCACCAGCGTCTATTTGCGAGTGAACTATTTTCCCAGGGAGATTGCCAGCCCCTTCCTGAAGACCCTCGTGCGTCTGGCCCAGCGCCTGCCCGGATTGCACCACATCGGCAAGAAACGCCACGAAGAGTGGGAGCTGGTGCGGGATTCCACCAGTATCGGGGAGACGGGCAACGTTCTGACCCTGGGCGGGATCGATGTGGAACGCACGAACCACCTCTCGATGCACCCCCCGGAGATGAACCAGAAATCTCCCGGGCTTTCCTGGAGATACCTCAACAGCACCCTGAAAAGCTGGATCAAGGTCTGCAGCGGCTTTCTCCCAGCATTTCTCACCTTTTATCTCACCCAGGACTGGTGGGTGCTGGCATGGTTCGGGGCCTTCATCTGGTTCGGAATCACGGGACTGCGCAACATCCTGCAGTCTGTGCTCGGTGGCGGAGGCTTGAGCCGGTCCCCGCTGCTGCAGTGGAACGACTACGTGAGCTGGGAACGCCTGAGCGATTCTCTCCTGTTCACCGGCTTTTCAGTCCCGCTGCTCGATTTTCTCATCAAGACCACGATCCTCGATGAGATGCTCGGCATCACCGTTGCTACAAGTCCCATGATTCTCTACACGGTCATCGCTCTGGTAAATGGGCTGTACATCTCATCCCACAACGCCTTCAGGGGATTTCCCCGGGGGGTCGTCATCGGAAACTTTTTCCGCACGGTGCTGTCCATACCTCTGGCCATCGCGATTAACCTCGCCCTTGGTGGCATTCTTTCTGCTATGGGCCTCGTCGGGGTCGACCTCATGCTCCAGAAGTGGGCGGCTGTCATCTCGAAGGCAGCCTCGGACACGGTTGGGGGCATCATCGAGGGCCTGGCCGATCGATTCCAGAACATCCGGATCCGCCTGGAAGACTACCGGGAGAAACTCAACCAGCTCTTCTCCGGCTATGCACGTATCGAGATCTTCTTTCCGGAATCAGCGATCCTGGAGGTCATCGAGTCGCCGGACGACTTCTTCGATGCCGTTCACAAGGATTCGACGAACCTGGAGCAGATTTTCATCATCCATGCCCTGGACCTGCTCTATTTCTGGATGTACCAGCCCAGGGCCCGCAGCGCCCTGAAGATGATCATCCATGAGCTCTCGGATGAAGAGCGCAAGATCTTCATCCGCACCCAGTCGGTGCTCTCACGCGAACGGGAGATCAGCCAGCTCTTCCTCGATGGGTTCCTGGGGAAAAACTTCACCCGGCCCCTTTCCTTTTTCCTGGACCGGTCTGGTCAGTACCTGGAGATCATGAACAGAGAACTCCAGCGCTGAGAGAAGCTGTCACTTCTCTTTTTCAACCAATCCCTTGACAAACCACCGCTGCATGAGGAGTACCACCAGGACCGGCGGCAGCATGACAATCAGTGCCCCGGCAAGCCCGATATTCCAGAAGGGAAGATCATCAGCCGCTGGGATGATGTGCTGCAGGCCGATGACTGCCGTCATCATCTTGGGATTGGTCGTGATGAGCAGCGGCCAGAGATACTGGTTCCAGCCGTAGACAAATTCGATGACGACCAGGGCCGCAATATTTGTTTTGGACAGAGGAAGCAGGATCTTCCTGAAGAAGGTCATGGCTGAAGCCCCATCCATCTTTGCCGCTTCACACAACTCTTCGGGGATTGTCAGGAAAAACTGGCGGAAGAGGAAGGTGCAGGTGGCGGAGGCGACCAGGGGCATGATGAGGCCGGCGTAACTGTCGAGCAGGCTCCATTCCAGAGATATCTCTATATCATGGCCTGCTACCCAGCGTGCAACACCATCCAGGCGGAGCATCTCCCACAGGCTCTGGAAGGGGCCGAGGAGATTTGCAGCCATTTCATAGGTGGGCAGGATCCTGACCTCAACCGGGAGCATCAGCGTGCAGAAGACAGAGACGAATGCAACCGTTCGAAGTCGATAATCAAAGTACACGATGGAGAATGCACCAAACAGGGAAACAACGATCTTTCCTGTCGTGATGCCCACCGCCATGATGAAGGAGTTGAAGAGGTTTCTTCCGAGGTTTCCGTTTATCCACGCCGCTTTGATGTTCACCAGGAACTGATCGCCGGGAATGAGCGGCATTGGCACCCTGGTCACTTCCTCGATGGGAAGGGTCGCCGCAATCACGGCATAGATGATGGGGAACCCGACAATGAGGATGCCGGCCATCAGGAAAACGTAGGTAAGGGCATCGAGAACGGGTGTCTTTTCTGTCATAATCCCTACCCGACGTACTGGACCTTGCGTTCCACATACTTGAACTGCAGAACGGTTATCGTGATGATCAGGGTCATGAGGACAACGGACTGTGCCGACGAGGAGCCAAGGTTCAGCCCGATGAATCCGTCCTGATACACCTTGTAGACCAGAATATTCGTTGCACCGCCGGGACCACCCTGCGTCATGGTGTGAATGACACCGAACGTGTCAAAGAACGAGTAGATGATGTTCATGACCGTGACAAAGAACAGGGTTGGTGAGAGCAGGGGAACCGTGATGGTCCAGAATCTCCTGAAGGGGCTTGCCCCGTCGATGGCAGCGGCCTCGATGAGGGACGTGGGGATGGCCTGCAGGCCGGCGACGAAGAACACGAAATTGTAGCTGATCTGTTTCCACGCACTCGCCATGACAACCATGAACAGGGCGTCACTCCCTTTCAGAACAGGGTTCCAGTCTATTCCCAGCCACGTCTTGATGGCATAGGAGACAACCCCGTAGGAGGGGTGGAGCAGAAACAGCCACAGAATGCCTGAAATGGCGGGTGCAACAGCATAGGGCCAGATGAGGAGCGTCCGTATGACTGCCTTTGCCTTCAACGCCCGATTGGCCATTGTGGCGATGAACAGGCCGATCGTGATCGACAGCGTGGCGACCAGGGCGCTGAATAGACAGGTCGTGACAATGGATTTCAGGTAGAGCGGGTTGGTGAACAGCGCTGTGAAGTTGTCAAACCAGACAAATTGAGTCCTCCCCCCGAAGGGATCGCTGAGCATGAATGAACGCACCAACCCCTGAAGGGCCGGCCAGTAGAAAAAGGTGAGCGTGATGACGATCTGTGGCAGGATCAGGAGATAGGGCAGTGTTCGTGAGGTGAAAATCGATCTCTTTATCATGCGTTCATGCTCTAAGAGGGCCGCTCCTTCCCGTCTTCAGAGAGAAGCGGCCCTCATGTAAGATCGTTGACCAGGGGTTACTTGTAGGTTCTTTCAAATTCACGCAGCTGCATGTTGCCCCGTTTCACTGCGCTGTCCATGGCTTCCTGTGCTGTCTTCTTTCCATTCCACACGAGCTCGAGCTCTTCATTGATGATGTTGCGGATCTGGATGAAGTACCCCAGGCGCAGACCCCGGGAGATCTTTGTCGGTTCCCTGCGGGTGAGCTGCTGGATGCCCACTTCCTGATAGGGATACTCGTTGTAGTACCCTTCCTTCTTCAACTGTTCATATGCAGCGAGCGTAATGGGAAAATAACCGGTCTCCTTGTGCCAGTAGACCTGCATCTCCGGTTTTGCAAGGTGGCTCAGGAATGCGGCAACCCCTTTATAATCCTTCTCTCCGTGGCCTTTGAACACCCACAGGGAGGCACCGCCGATGATGCTGTTCTGCGGCTTCTTCATCCATGATTCCACGGGAAGGGGTGCCACATCCCAGGTAAAGTCCTTCACAGAAGACTGCATCTTCGCGATCTGGCTCACTGAGTCGATGTACACACCGGCGTTCTGTGCGACGAACTCGGCCGAGGGTCCCTGGTACTTCTGTCCGCCATAGTAGAACCGGTTGTCCTCCATCCACTCCTTGAGCATGGCGATGTGACCGATCACCTTGTCATTGTTGATGAGGAGTTCACAGTCAAGTCCCTCGTAGCCATTGGCCCTGGACGCAAAGGGGATGTTGTGCATGGCACTGTAGTTTTCCACCTGGGTCCATGACTGCCAGCCGGAGACGAGGCCTCCTGTCACGCCAGATTTGACCAGCTTGGCCGTGATCTCGCCCAGCTCGTCCCAGGTAACGGGTTTTTTCTTGTCGAGCAGGGGAATTCCGGCTTTCTTGAACAGATCGACGTTGTAGTACATGACCGGGGTTGACGAATTGAAGGGCATGGACATCAGGTTTCCGTCTGCGTCCATGTAGTAGGAGAGCACCGGTTGAATATAGCTCTTCCAGTCAATGGTGTATCCTTCGTCCTTCATGAGCTGGTAGACGGGATATACGGCACCTGAGAGCATCATGGTCTGGGTCCCCACCTCAAAGGACTGAATGATGTGGGGCTGCTTTTTTGCCCGATAGGCAGCCACACCGGCATTGACCGTCTCATCGTAATTACCCTTGTAGGTGCCCACCACGACATATTCTGACTGCGAATCGTTGAATGCCTTGATCATGGTGTCGACAACCTGCCCCCGGGCCCCCTTCATGGCATGCCACCAGTGAATGGTGGTTGGTTCTGCCATGACCTGGCCTGAGAGCAAAACAACCGAAACGACCACTGAAAGCAGCAGCATTACCTTGCGCATGTTCATGCCCCCCTATGCTTATTTGTATGACTGAGTAGTGTGACCTCTGTGAACGTATCCCTGCTGAGAAAAAAATTACTCTCCGGTGCCGACTAAGTCAAGGTCATTTCACCTGCAAGAAATCCTGTTAAATCGGTTTCTTGAACGCCCGAGAGAAAAGACACAGCCTTCCTGAGGGAATTCATCACAATATCAAAACCTTATCAGACACTTGACGGTCCTGATC
>DSBG01000078.1 GCA_011046135.1 Deltaproteobacteria bacterium | reverse complement strand
GCCTCCTGCTGGTAGGGTCTCAGTGAAAATGCCTCCCCGGAGAGGGTGCGGTGCCTGAGAGCTATCTCCATCCGCTCCCCGGGCTCGTATCCCACGAGGTCGTTGGCAGGGTACCCGAGCTTGATGAGCGCATGCTTGAATCTTCCCCGGACATCGGATGGGATGAGGAACCTCCGGGGTGAGACACGTTCCGTGATCAGCGACGCGAGGGAGGGCTTGGAGGTGACTTCCTCGCAGAGTTCCCCTGATCGTGTTTCCACCATGAGCGAGCGCTCATCGTGCCGATACATCCGGATGGCGTCCCACCGTGAAAAGGAATCTTCGATGCGGCGGATCACGCCGGGTGGGATGTCGTAGCGGGCATACCGGCCAAGGTTCTCAAAGATCGTCTCCTGAGCGATTCCCATGGCAGCGGCATTCCAGATACTCAAGGGGGTAATGCGATAGGTGTGCATGTACTCGGGAGATTTCAGGAGTTCTGCAAAGGGCAGTATGGCATCGCGTGCCTGTTCGTACACCGGAGAGACGACCTCGAGCAGGATGCTCCCGTCGCTCTGGACTATGACAGGTTTTTGTGCTGTGCTCATCAAACTCATAAGAATCACACAGATACCGCGAAAAGACAAGCGTGTATTTCCTCCCGGGACGCACCGGTTTTTCCTTGCCCTCCTGAGACGTAACGTCACGTCACATCTCAGTTCTTCCGGCAGGGATGTTCTTCACCCGGGAAGAGGCGGCTGCTCTTCATGGATTCCCCCTGCTCCCTTGTCCTGCAAGAAACTATCCGGCAAATAATGTCTTGCCATCACCAGTCAAATAGGGGAGAATATTGAATCTACTCATCGTGTCGTGAAGGGCAGGCCATGAATTTTTATGAAGAAAATCCAGCGGGCGTGAAGAACGTCGATATCATTGTGGGGATCCCTTCCCTGAACGAGGCTTCCGAGATCGCATACCCGACGACCCAGACCGCCCATGGTCTCAAGGAACACTTTTCCCAGATGAACTCCGTGATCATCAACTGCGACAACAACAGCACCGATGGAACGGGTACCGTCTTCATGAACACCGACACCCTGGGAGTTCCCAAGATCTATCTCTCTACTCCGAAGGGCATCAGGGGGAAGGGGAACAACTTCAAAAACCTCTTCAGGAAGGCAATCGAACTCGATGCCAAGGCCATTGTGGTGGTCGATGCAGACCTGAAAAGCATCACCCCGCGCTGGATCAAGAATCTCGGGGAACCGCTTTTCAATGATTTCGGTTTCGTCGCACCCTTGTACGTGCGGCACAAGTATGACGGCACTATCACCAACAACATCGCCTACCCGCTCACCCGCTGTCTCTACGGCCGGCGCGTGAGGCAGCCCATCGGGGGTGATTTCGGGTTTTCGGGGAAGATGGCCGAAATCTACATGAGGAGCCCCCTGTGGAATGAAGACGTGAGCCAGTTCGGGATCGATATCTGGATGAGCACCATCGCCATGAACGAGGGGGTTCCCATCTGCCAGGCCTTCATGGGGAGGCCCAAGGTGCACAAGCCGAAAGACCCCGCAGCCGATCTCGGGCCCATGTTCAAGCAGGTGATCAGCTCCATGCTCCACCTCATGGTCGTCTATCACGACAGGTGGGCATCCACCAAGTGGAGCAAACCCACGGCCATCTTCGGGTTCGGGCTCGGGGAGGTCGAGCTTCCGCCTGCGGTCCAGGTCTCCAAAGAGAAGCTCTACATGAAATTCAGGGAGGGGTTTCATACCCACTGGGAGATCTACCGATCGATATTTTCCAGTGAAAATCTCCAGAAAATCAGGGAAATCTCCTCAATGGACATCGATCACTTCGAGATGCCGGTGATCGTCTGGGCGAAGATTCTCTTCGATTTCGCCCTGAGCTTCGTGAAAAACCAGAAGGACAGACAAAAGGCAGTGGAAGCGCTCATTCCCCTGTACTACGGAAAGACCCTGTCCTTCGTGAACAAGACCGAGGGGATGTCCATCCAGCAGGCGGAGGAATATCTGGAAGATATGTGCCTGGTCTTCGAGCAGTCCAAACCCTACATCATTGACAGGTGGATCTCCTAAGAAAGGAGCAGGTTATGGCCAAAATCTTAATCGTAGACGATGAAAAGCACATCCGCCTTCTCTACTCGGAAGAACTCAAGGAGGAAGGCTATGATGTCGCCCTGGCCTCCGATGGCGCCGGGATTCTGCAGCGTATAGAGCAGGAAAAGCCCGATGTCGTGGTCCTGGATATCAAGATGGTCTCTTCCAATGGACTGGATGTCCTTCAGGATATCAGGAATACGTACTACAACCTGCCCGTTATCCTCTGCAGCGCCTATGGCAGCTACAAGGTGGATATCAAATCCATTGCTGCCGATGCCTATGTGGTGAAATCATCCGATCTTACCGAGCTCAAGAACAAGATCGCACAGGTTCTCGAGGCGAGCGTACCGGAGAAAGAACAAGAGTAACCCTTGTATATCATTGCCGATCTCCACATCCACAGCCGTGCCTCGGACGGCGATCTCGGACCTGACCAGATCGTCGATGCCGCCATCGCTGCCGGCCTTCAAACCATCGCCCTGACAGATCACGATACCATCTCCGGTGTGCCCCAGACCGTGCTCTCCGGACGCAGAAAAGGTCTCCGTGTGATCCCGGGAGTGGAGATCAGCGCGGTTTTCGATCCCGGCACGCTGCATATCCTCGCATATTTTCCCGGCTATCCCAAGGGAATGGAGAAGGCCCTTGAAGAGGTTCAGAAGGCCCGTCTGGAACGAACTCCGAAGATCCTCGCGAAGCTCAATGCGCTCGGGATCGAGATCTGTCCAGAGGATGTGGCGCCGCTTGAAACCGGGTCACAGGTCGGCAGACCGCACATAGCGAGAGCACTGATCGCCAAGGGGTATGTGAAGAATTTCGATGAGGCGTTCTCGCGATACCTGGCCAAGGGGCAGAAGGCCTATGTGGATAAGGAAAAGATGACCTGGGAGAAAGCCCTCGATCTGATCATCGACCATGGAGGCCTCCCTGTCCTGGCCCATCCCTTCACGTTGAACCTTTCTCCACGAGATCTGGTCAAGTTTACTGGTGCTCTCCGGGAAGCCGGCCTTGCCGGCATCGAGGTGCTCTACCCGGATCACACCCGGGCCCAAGTGAAACGTTACCGTGAAATCGCTCGATCTCTCGGGCTCTTCATCACCGGTGGAACCGACTACCACGGCCCCTCGGTCAACGCCACGAACATGGGAGACCACGGGCTCGACAGAGAGACGCTCGACATCATGCTGAATCGGCTCAACGGAAAAACCCCCGAATAGACCTCCCCCGCCTCACTTCCCCTTTTCCCGTGTAGTTCACGGACGTTCACAGGCGCGGTCATGTACCTCGTTACGTGAAGGGGAATACCGCTTGACAGCATGGCGGGTGTTGACTAAGTGTGACTTGGCCGCACGATCTCAGGAGCTTCAGGTTTTCTGCAGAGGCCATTTCTGGGACACGGGGCAGCCCATAGAACGCCAGGAGAGACGTGCATGTTTTCAAAAAATGTTCTCGATCAGATCGGAAATACTCCCATCGTGTGTCTCAAATCAGTCCTTGACGCCAACATTTTTGTCAAGGCCGAACACCTCAACCCGGGGGGAAGCATCAAGGACCGTGTTGCCCTGTTCATGCTCGAAGAGGCCACCAGGAGTGGAAAACTCAAACCCGGAGACACCATTGCAGAGCCTTCCTCGGGAAACACCGGGATCGGCATGGCCCTCGTGGGCGGTCTCATGGGCCACAAGGTGATCATTGCCATGCCGGAAAATATGAGCCAGGAGCGCAAGAAGATCATCTCCGCTCTCGGCGCAGAGATCATCCTGACACCGGCAAAACAGAGCCTCGAGGGGTCAATCCAGGTGATCCGGGAACTCGAGGCAACCAGGGACGACATCTATGTTCCCCAGCAGTTCGAGAACCCCCATAACCCCCTGACCCACTACCTCACCACCGGTCCCGAGATCTGGTCTCAGCTGCGCCATCACGTGGATATTTTCGTCTCCGGCCTGGGCAGCGGCGGCACCCTGGCAGGGGCAGGGAAATTTCTCAAGGAACGCAACCGCGATACCGTCATCGTTGCCGTGGAACCGAAAAACGTTTCCGCCCTCCTGGGACATGAACCCGGCCTGCACAGGATCGAGGGTATCGGTGACGGGTTCATCCCGCCAGTTCTCGACACCTCGCTCATCGACGAGGTCATCGAGGTCAGCGATGAAGACGCGATCGAGATCAGTCGTCTGATGGCTCGCCGGGCCGGGCTCCTCGTGGGGACCTCCTCCGGGGCCAACGTGTGGGCGTGCCTCAGAATCGCGGAAAAATTCGGCAGGGACAAGATCATCGCAACTGTCCTGCCGGACAGGGCTGAGCGCTACTTCTCCACGAGCCTGATCTGACCACCTGCATGGAGAAAAATTATTTGTAGCGTCCCGGCTTATCCGATACAATGAACCCATGGCCGGGCAAGGGAACCGGTTTCTCCGGTCGACCATGAAGGAGGTGTGCGTGGATCGTATCAGCGGAACACCTGAAACAACCGTCAGCGTCATCATCCCCATGTTCAACGAGCAGGACAACGTCCTCTCAACCCTCGAGCGGGTAGGCAGCATCCTTGCTTCGAGCGGTCTCTCCTACGAAATCATACCGGTCAATGACGGCAGCACGGATGACACCCTCCGGGTGCTGGATTCCCTCGCATCCCAAGACCCTCACATTCGGGTCGTCTCCTACTGGAAGAACGGGGGCAGAGGCAAGGCAATCAGGTACGGGTTCAAGGCTGCCCGGGGCGCGTATGTCGCAACCATTGACGCCGATCTTTCCTATGATCCCCGGTATATCCTGGAAATGGTCACTGTCCTGGAGGAGGAACGTGATATCGATGTGGTGCTGGCCAGTCCCTACATGGACGGAGGAGGGACCGAGGGGGTTCCAACGGACAGGCTCCTCATCTCCAGGCTGGGGAACAGGATACTCCAGCTCGCCATGCCCGAGAGGCTGCATACACTGACGTGCATTGTCCGATGCTACCGCAGCGAGGTCCTCTCAAGTCTCGACCTGGAGTCCAATGACAAAGAGATCCACCTGGAGATCATCTCGAAGGTGCTCGCCATGGGGTACCGCGTCAAGGAGATCCCTGCCGTCCTCACCTCCAGAAAGAAGGGACGCTCGAAATTCTCACTACGCTCCACAGCAGCCTCACACCTGCTGTTCACCCTCTTTGAACGCCCCATGCTCCTCTTCGGGATTCTGGGGGCCGTGCTCACCCTCATCGGAATCGGACTCGGAATCTACATCCTCTACCTGTACTCCGGCGGAGAGCTCAATCCCAACCGCCCCCTGATCACGGGTATGATCCTCTTCATCCTGGGCGGGATCCAGATTCTCTCCTTCGGGTTCCTCGCCTCTCAGATCCACTTTCTGCGAAAGGACGTACTCCTGAATCGCAGGGCCATCTCCCAGGTGCAGCCCCTGTTTCGCGACGCCGTGATCATGCAGAAGGTCCCGGAAAAACCCGGGCTCCGGGAGGATGGCGCCTCTACGCAGAAATGAAGGAGCCGCACACCCAAACTGCTTGACAACGGCTCTCAAACATGGTTCACAGTATCGTATTAGGTACTTATTGTCATACAATAGAGGGGACGTAGTTCCCTTTTTTCTTTGTTCACAACGCACGCCTCTTCGGTGTTCCACCCGTGAACGTGCGAAAACCATTACCTGGAGGAGGGAGATTCGATGGCCAATTTGATTGTGGATGAACGGGACCAGAAGTTTACGCTCTATGAAATGCTCGAGGTGGAAAAACTCTGCGACTATGAACGCTATGCGGATTTCTCGGCGGACATGTTCGACATGATCCTCACCGAGGCGCAGAAGTTGGCTGTTGAAGAGATTTTTCCCACCCTCGCCGAGTCGGACAAACAGGGGTGCAGGCTGGAAAACGGCCAGGTTCACGTCCCAGAGTGCTTTCACAGAGCCTACAAACTCTTCTGCGAAGCCGGATGGAACTGCATGTCCTTTCCCCAGGAACGCGGTGGACAGGGCCTTCCCTTCATCATGAGGATCGCTGCCCATGACTGGTTCGTACACAATTTCGCCTTTGTCTCCTACCCGGGCCTCGGAGAGGGAGCTGCCCATCTCATCGAGGTCTACGGGAACGAAGCGCAGAAGGAAAAATACCTCCCCAACATGCTCAGCGGCCAGTGGGGCGGGAGCATGTGCCTCACCGAACCGGGTGCCGGCACCGACGTGGGAAATCTGAGCACCAAGGCCGTGCGGCAGAGCGACGGGACCTTCAAGCTCCAGGGAACCAAGATCTTCATCACCGCCGGAGACCAGGACCTGACGGAGAACATCATCCACCCGGTGCTCGCACGCATAGAAGGCGATCCGGCCGGGACCAAGGGGATCTCCATCTTCCTGGTACCGAAATTCCTCGTCAATGAAGACGGTTCACTGGGAAAACGCAATGACTTCGCAGTCGCCAAGATCGAGGAGAAAATGGGCATCCACGGAAGCGCCACGTGCCTGATCAACTTCGGCGACAGCAACGACTGCACTGCCGAACTGCTGGGCGAGGAGCGCCAGGGCATGAAGATCATGTTTCAGCTGATGAACGAGGCGAGGATCGCAACGGGCCTGCAGGGTCTCACGAGCGCCTCCACCGCATACCTCCACGCGCTCCAGTATGCCAAGGATCGCCTGCAGGGTTCGTCACTGATGGAGTTCAAGAATCCCGACGCCCCCCGGGTAGCCATCATCGAGCACCCGGATGTCAGGCGCATGCTCCTGTGGATGAAGGCCAACGTCGAGGGCATGCGGGCTCTGATGTACTACACAACCGTCTGCGGCGACAAGGCCGGCTGCATCAAGGACGAGGCCGAGGCCGAGAAGTGGCTGGGCATCGTGGAGGTGCTCACCCCCATCGTGAAGGCCTACTGCACCGACATCGGCTTCAGGGTTACGGAGACAGCCATGCAGGTTTACGGCGGCTACGGGTACTGCAGCGAATATCCCATCGAGCAGTTCCTGCGCGACGAAAAGATCGCCTCCATCTACGAGGGGACCAACGGCATTCAGGCCCTCGACCTCGTGGGGCGAAAGATGGGGATGAAGAAGGGTACGTACTTCATGAACCTTTTAGGTGAAATGAACGGGACCGTGACCCGGTACCAGGGCAACCCGACGCTCAAACCCCTCACCGATGACGTGCTCCAGGCGGCCAACATCCTCGCCGAAATGGCCATGTTCTTCGGGTCCAGCGCCAAGGCGGGAAAATTCCTCATCCCCGTGGGAAATGCCTACCCCTTCCTCATGATGATGGGCAAGATCGTCTGTGCATGGCTGCTCCTGTGGCAGGCAGGGATTGCGCAGGAGAAGCTCGTCAGGCTCTGTTCAGACAAGGGTGTGGACAGCGCCGACGCTGACGCCCTCCTGGCTCTCATCCGGGAGAACAAAGACGCCGCTTTCTACGATGGCAAGGTCAAGACCGCGAAATACTTCATCAAGCACGTGCTGCCCGAGGTCGAAGCCACGGCAAAGGCCATCAAGAGTGAAGACCTCTCCATCATGGAGATCGCGCAGGAGAGCTTCACGTCATAGAGATTGGTTCCAGGACGTACACAGCCGGGGAACGCCTCGTTTCTCCCCGGCTGTGATCCTTTCCGTCGCTCCCATCCCTCGAACGATTCGAGGCTCTTCAGAGCCCTGAACGACCCTGTGCCTGTGGTTCCCGCCATGCATGATCCCGCCCGTGAGCATACCTCCCCGAGAAATGCCAATCATGAAAGACGCCTGTTCGGCAGCCGGCTCGTTGGAGAGAGCAGCGTGTTTCCGCCGCTCTTTCCACTGGAAATTTCCGGTGAAATGTCCTACACCATCCCGAGAGAAGGGAGCCCTGAATGCTGAGCAAACGAATCATCATCTGCCTCGATGTCCGCGCCGGAAAGACCACCAAAGGGGTCAAGTTCATGGACAACATCGACGTGGGGGATCCCGTGGAGATGGCCCGTGCATACTACGAACAGGGTGTCGATGAACTCGTGTTCTACGATATCAGCGCATCCCACGACATGCGGGGCATCATGATCGATGTGGTCAGAAGGGTTGCAGAGAACATCTTCATCCCCTTTTCCGTGGGTGGCGGCATCAGGACCATCGATGACATGTATCAGGTTTTGGATGCCGGCGCAGAGAAGATCAGCATCAATACCGCCGCAGTGCTCAATCCCGATCTCATCACCGAGGGTGCCCGCCGGTTCGGGAGTCAGTGCATCGTGCTGGGCATGGATGCGAAGAAGGTTCGCACAACAACCATTCTCCCCAGTGGCTACGAGATCGTGATCAACGGCGGAAGAACCTACATGGGAATGGATGCCCTGAGCTGGGCCTTGATGGCCCAGGATCTCGGTGCGGGTGAGATCTGCCTGAACTCCATCGATGCTGACGGTACGACTGAAGGCTACGAGCTCGAACTCACCGGGTTGATCTCCCGCCGGGTTTCGATCCCTGTCATTGCCTCCGGTGGAGCTGGAAGACCCGAACACCTCAAGGATGTGTTTCTGCACTCAGGTGCCGATGCCGCTCTGATTGCGTCAATGGTCCACTTCAGGGAATACTCCCTCTCGGACATCAAGGCCTACCTGAAGGCCGAGGGGATCCCGGTCAGGGATGTGACCTGACGACCTCTTGGTGCCGCGCTTACCGCTTCACAGAGGCATCCGGTTTCTGCACCTGCAAAAACGCCCGCGGTGTCAGGGTTGCGATCCTTTCTTCAACAGCTGAATGGTTTCAACAGTTGAACTCCCCTGGTGCTCTGCGGTGAAACAGCGTGAAGAACCTTGATCTCAGACCTTTTCTTCTGTATGATGGTATGCCGAACATACGTGTTATGCAGTGAATGACGCTATTCTGATCAGTGTATTCTGTACAGGGAGGGATTCATCATGTCGGTTCTCGAACGGCTCTACACTCAGGAGCACTCCATGTTCCGCGAATCCATCAGGAGATTCTTCGCAAAAGAAGTGACGCCATATGTCGACCAGTGGGAGCGTGATGGGATCGTGCCCAGGGAGCTCTGGAAGACCTTCGGCGCTCAGGGATTCCTCTGCCCGTGGCTGCCCGAGGACTACGGTGGTGCGGGAGGAGATTTTCTCTATACGCTGATCGCCATTGAAGAGGCATCGAAAACCCACTGCAGCGGGTTCGCCTTTCCCCTGCACTCGGACATCATCGTGCCCTACCTCTTCAATTTCGCCAGCGAAGAGCAGAAGCAGCGCTGGCTCCCCGGGTGCGTGACCGGGGATGTCGTGACGGCGATCGCCATGACGGAACCGGGAGCGGGCTCGGACCTTTCCGCCATCCGCACCACGGCGATCAGAAAAAACGGCAGCTACGTGCTCAACGGCCAGAAGACCTTCATCTCCAACGGCATCCTGTGCGACCTCGTGCTGGTGGCGGCAAAGACCGATCCCGGCGCAAATCCCCCCTATATGGGAATATCCCTCATTGCCGTGGAAGACGGAACCCCGGGATTTGAAAAGGGCAGAAATCTCGACAAGATCGGGTTCCACTCCCAGGACACCTCCGAGATGGCCTTCGTCGACTGCGAGGTGCCCTGCGAAAACCTCATCGGACAGGAAGGACAGGGCTTCTACTATCTCATGGAAGAGCTTCAGCAGGAACGACTCGTGTGCGCCATCATCTGCCAGGCGGCAGCGGAAGAGGCCTTGAGGCTCACCATCGACTTCACCAGGAGCAGGGAGGCCTTCGGCAGGCCCATCAGCCGATTCCAGTACATCTCCTTTGAACTCGCCAAGATGGCCACGGAAGTCGAGGTGGGCAGGGCCTTCCTCGAAAGCCTGATTCTCGACCACATGGAGGGGGCAAAAATCGTGAAGAAGGCCTCCATGGCGAAGTACTGGATCGCCGAGATGCTCAACCGCGTGGTGGCACAGTGTGTCCAGTTCCACGGCGGATACGGTTACATGGAGGAATATCCCATCGCACGCATCTTTCGCGACGCCCGGGTGCAGACCATCTACGCAGGGACTTCAGAGGTCATGCTGCTCATCGTATCCCGGCTCCTGGGTCTGTAATGACAACAGATCCCCTGCGCGTGTTCCTGGACCGTACGCCGTGATCAGCGAACAGAACGGAGCATGATGTTGGCACATTCCCGGGTCGGAAAGGAGAACAACCCCATGGCACGGAAGAGCTTTTCAGAACTGCTGGCCGACATGGCCCGCTACAATCCCCGCGGGCTCGCCGTGACCTGCGGGCAAACCAGGATCTCGTGGAAAGACCTGAACACGAGGGTCAACAAACTCGCGGGAGCCTTGAAGCACCTCGGTGTGCACAAGGGCATGCACGTGAACATCATGTTCCACGACTGCCCCGAGTTCATCGAGGTCAACTACGCCCTTCAGAAACTCGGGGCCGTACCGATTCCCATGAACTTCCGATTCGTCGCACGCGAAATCCACTATCAGGTCAGGCACTCCGACTCATCGCTGTTCATCTTTGAAAACCTCTTCGAGGAAGAAGTTCACAAGGCGCTCACCGGGATGGAAACCCCCATGCAGACAATCTGCCTGAGTCGAAACGGCAGTGTACCCCGGGGCATGCTCGACTACCACAGGCTCATGGCTCACTTTCCTCCCCACGAACCCGAGCCGTGCACGGGCGAGAGTGATGTCTGCACGATCTGCTACACCGGGGGAACCACCGGTATGCCCAAGGGGGTGGTGCTCACCTATGGCAACTTCTGGCACCTGGCGGAGACCCTGCTGGGTGATCTCCTGGGACGACTCGCCTCCCATGACGGGGTGAATTTCGGGAGAATCATCTCCCGGCTCCTGCCCGTTCCGGGGATCGAGAAGGGCCTCAACGCGATCATGCGCTCTGGCCGGGTTCGCGAACACCTCTCAACTTCTCTGCCCCGTTCCCTCAGAGACATCACGGGAACCCCTGCAGGCCCCATCCTGGCCCGCCTCTCGGGTGGCCTTGCCATGTACATGAACATGCCCCTGTTCCACATGGCGAACTATCAGCTCCTCGTCATCGGACCCATGTGCGGGATGCCCCGATTCATCCTCAGGGAAGGAATCCACTTCGATCCCAGGGAAGTGCTTGAAACCCTTGAACGGGAACAGCCCCTTGCACTCATCATGGTTCCCACCCAGTGGAAGATGGTCCTCGACTATCCCGAACTCGATCGATACGACCGCAGCTCCGTTCTCGTGGCCATGACCGGGGCCGGTGCCATGCCGGCCGAGCGGAAACGCCAGATCCTCACGGCCTTCCCGAACGCCTTTGTCTTGGATGTCTTCGGCCAGACAGAGATGACTCCTGATACCACCATCAGAATCGATGCCCGCCCTGATCAGATCAAGAACAAGGCCGTGGGTAAACCCCTCTCCGGCATTCGGATCCGCATTGTCGATGAGGATGGCAACGAGCTGCCCCAGGGCCAGACAGGGGAGATCCTCTACCAGAGCGCCACCATCATGAAGGAATACTACGGTGATCAGGAAAAGACCTCTGACGTGATCCGGGACGGGTGGTTCTACTCGGGAGACCTCGGATACTTCGATGAAGACGGAGAGCTCATCGTTGTGGACAGGAAAGGGGAATGCATCAACACCGGTGCGGAAAAGGTGTTTCCCCTCGAGATCGAGGAGATCCTCGCCCACCATGGAAAGGTGGATGCAGTCTGTGTGATCGGGGTGCCAGACGAGACCTGGGGCCATGCCCTCAGGGCGGTGATCGTGCTGAAATCCGGGGAGACGGCACGGGAAGATGAGATCATCGAGTGGTGCAAAGACAAGATGACCGGGTACAAGCGCCCGAAATCCGTTGTCTTTGTGAACGATCTTCCCTTGAGCCCGGTGGGGAAGGTCCTTCGCGCACAGGTGCGGGAACAGTTCGGAGAGGCGTGATTTTTTTGATACTCCGACACTGGAGCGTCTTCTGTGGCGGTGGGATGAACCTGTCATTGTCAGGAGGCAGCGCCCCTTAGCGGGGGCGGTTCGGACACCTCATCGATGAGAGAGTCACCCCACAGTCAAGATCTGATTCTCATGGCAAACAGGTGAAAGAATTGAACCATGCCCCCTGGTGTGGTATGGAAAGGATCCTGAGAACCCGACCCTGAGCAGAGCCGGTGAACCGTGACGGGGAGGGCTCCGGGGAAGATGGTAGGACACCATGCCGATAAATGAACAGCACGCTCACCCCTCGGCAAAACGCCGTGGATTGTACGACGATCGTCTCGATTTCTCGAAGCAGCTCCTGAAATGCACGACCCAGGGGCGTCCAACCATCGACTTTCTCGCGGATACCCTGACGCATGTGCTGAACGTCTCCGGGTGTGACGCCATCGAGCTCTGGCTGAAAGAGGGGAACGAGGTGTTTCGCTGCGAGACATACCGGGATCGGGGTGACTCATCCGATTTTCGGATCATACCGGCGTCTTGGCAAAGTGACACGGAACCGCTCACCTTCCGGGCCAGTGCATATCTCGACAGTCTCGGCATGATCGAACCCCGGGAGGTTCCCGAAGGATCTTTTTACTCGCGCACGACCAACCACAGCGTCTGGTTCCATGATATCAGGCAGCCCCTTCCGCAGGAAGGGATTCCTCCGTTTCTCCCGCTGGTGGAGGATCTGCGTGCCGAAAACAGGTACCGCTCGCTGTTTCTGATCCCGCTCCACTTCGGCGACACACAGATAGGCTGCCTGGTGTGCAAGCACACGAGGAAACTACGCCCCACACGGGAACGAATCGACTATCTGGAGACCATCTCGGCAAAGTTCGAACTCGCCCTTCTCCACCACCTCTCCCAGACAAAGCTGCAGGAACGGGTGAAAGAGCTCACCTGCCTCTCGGGTATCGCCCAGATACGGTCAGTCCGCGAGTTGTCTCTTGATAAGAAGCTCCAGGATATCGTCATGCTGCTGCCCCCGGCCTGGCAGTACCCCTCCCATGCCTGTGCCCGGATCACGGTGGATGGGGTCACGTTCCAGACCCCAGATTTCCAGGAGGGGACCAAGAGGCAGGTTTCCCGCATTCATACCGGTGGCATTGACAGAGGCGCAGCCGAGGTTCATTACCCCGATGACCTGAAGTTCCTCCAGGAAAACCCCTTTCTGGAGGAAGAGCAGAACCTGATCGACAACATCGCCGGCCAGATAGCGCACATGATCGAACACCAGGAGACTGAGCGGGCAAAGGTCGATCTTCAGACTCAGCTCATCCGGGCCGATCGTCTGGCTGCCATCGGTCAGCTCGCTGCCGGGGTTGCTCACGAACTCAATGAGCCTCTGAACACGATCCTCGGCTTTGCCCAGCTGTTGCAAAAAACCCAGGGTATTCCAGGAACCGCGTATACAGATCTGGTGAAAATCACCGAGGCCGCCCTTCATGCCCGTACCATCATCCGGGAACTGCTCATCTTCGCACGGCAGACACCACCGAGTCGGACCAGGTTCAGCCTGAACAGGATCGTCGAAGAAGAACTCCACCTGTTTGAGTCATTGTCCGGCAATTCCGGGGTGGAGATCAAACGCATGCTCGATCCCTGCCTGCCCGATATCGTTGCAGACAAATCCCAGATTCTGCAGGTTCTTTCCAACCTGGTGGTGAATGCCCTCCAGTCAATGCCCCAGGGGGGGGTGCTCACGCTCCAGACAGCCTCCCATGACCAGGCGGTCTGTCTGGTGGTTGAAGATACGGGCACGGGAATGAGTGAAGAAGAGAAGAACAATATTTTCGTGCCGTTCTACACCACGAAGGATATCGGCCAGGGTACGGGCCTGGGTCTCTCGGTGGTGCACGGCATTGTCACATCGCACGGGGGGAACATCCAGGTGGAGAGTGTTGCCGGGCAGGGTACACGCTTCACGGTGACCTTTCCGTGCAGCCTGACTGACCAACCCGGGGAAGGGACGCACCATGACAGCGAGTAAGACACGTATTCTGGTGGTGGACGATGCCCCCACGGCCCTCGATATTGTGGAGCGGAACCTTCTCCAGCGGGGCTACGTTGTGTTCACCGCGCCGAGCGTTGCCGATGCAGTGAAAATCCTGGACAGTTCATCCATAGACATCGTGATCACGGATTACAAAATGCCCAGGATCAGCGGCCTCGACCTCATTCGTCACATCAGGGAAAACTACCTGGAGATCGAGGTGATCATGATCACCGGGTATGCCTCGGTGAAAGGTGCCGTGGAGGCGGTGAAAATGGGGGCGGAGGAATATCTCCCCAAGCCGTTTACCGATGAAGAACTCTTCGGTGCCGTGGAGCGTGTCCTCAACAAACAGGAATTGCGCAAGGTGGTCCTGGGGGAAAAGACCCAAGTCGTGCCGAATTCATACGGCATCATCGGAGAATCACGAGCGATCCACAAGGTGCTCGCGGATATCGAGAAGGCTGCAGCCTCGTCTGCGACCGTGCTCGTGCTGGGAGAGAGCGGAACCGGAAAGGAGCTGGTCGCTCGAGCCATCCATTACAGCAGCAGTCGTGCCTCGGCCCCCTTTGTCCCGGTCAATTGCGGGGCAATCCCGGAAAAGCTCCTGGAGAGCGAACTGTTCGGGTACATGAAAGGCGCCTTTACCGGTGCCACGGAATCGCGTGCAGGGTTCTTCCAGACGGCTGACGGGGGGACCATTTTTCTCGATGAGGTGAGCGAGACGAGCCCCGGAATGCAGGTGAAACTCCTGAGGGTACTCCAGGACAAGCTGGTGAGCATGGTCGGCGCCAGGAGAGCGCAGAAGATCGACGTTCGGATCGTTGCCTCGAGCAACAAGGATCTTCGGACCATGGTGAAAAATGAAATCTTCCGCGAAGACCTGTTTTTCCGGCTCAACGTCATCACCATCACCGTTCCTCCTCTGCGTGAACGGAGAGACGATATCCCGCGCCTCATCTCCCATTTCGCAGCCAAGTTTTCCGAGGACATGGGAAAGCCTGCTCCGTCCTTTTCCGACGAGGTCCTCCAGGTGCTCTTGAACTATACCTGGCCAGGGAATATCCGGGAGCTGGAAAACCTCATCCAGCGGCTCACCATCATGGTGGATGCACCATCCATCGAGGTGCCGGACCTGCCGACCATCATGCGCTTTTCCGCCGGGTCCGAAGATGCTCCGCTGAGATCTTTAGCCGAAGAGGAAGCGGCGTATATCCGCAAGGTCCTGGCCAGCGTGGGCGGCAATAAATCCCGCGCCGCCCAGATCCTCGACATCGACCGCAAGACCCTGAGGGAGAAGATCAGGCAGGCAGACACCCCCCCTGAGTAGGGGTCGGGAAACTGGGGAGAATCTGCCCACTGAAGAGAAATTCCCCAGATTTTCACGGCTTCGAGCCGGCATCTCTGATCCATGCCATCACTGTTCTCCCGGGAAACCTTCTTAAAACATCATCTACTATCAAGCATCTAGATTTCATTTCGTTGTGTCCCGGCCACGGTATGCCCTGCTCGGCCGCCTGGCACATCCCTTGCCAGAAGAGATCATGCAAGGGAGAACCTTATGCAGAGATATACCGACGGATTATGCTCGAACTGCAGATTTTCCGCAGACTGCTCACTTGCGAGGGACTCTCTCGAGAACATCTTTTTCTGCGAGGAGTATTGCGTAGCAGATGCATCCCAGAAGAGCAGGAACGTAAAGGCAGCACCTGTTTCGGAACCGACGGGCGCTCCTGCCAGAACGTCTCGGAACACTGTCTTGCTCCAGGTCCTGGGCTTGTGCAGCAACTGCATTCACCGGAAAACATGCGGTTTTGACAAGCCCGACTCCGGGGTGTGGCACTGTGAAGAGTATGCATGAAGAACGGACAGAGCATCAGAGAAGGACATTCCATCGAAGATCGAGGAAGGAAGCATATGAATCCTGAACACATTGAAAAAATCGTGCAGCGCCACCGGGGTGAGCAGGGAGCGCTTTTTGCGATTCTGGAAGACATCCAGAACCACTGCCACTATCTCCCGGAGGATGCCCTGAGGAAGGTCTCACAGCTCACCGGGGAAAGCCTGGTGGATATCTTCGGGGTTGCGACGTTTTACAAGGCCTTCAGTCTCAAGCCCCGTGGGAACCATCACGTTTCTGTGTGCCTGGGCACAGCCTGTCACGTCCGCTCCGCACCGGGGCTCGTCGATGAGTTCACCCAGCAGCTCGGCATCACGCCCGGAGAGACCACCGGCGACGGTGAATTCACCCTCGAAACGGTCAACTGCCTGGGTGCATGCGCGTTGGGACCAATCGTACTCGTGGACGGGCGGTATTTCTCCAATGTGAAACGTCCCGACGTGAAAAAGATCATCAGCAGGGCCGGCGCCGGCTTCCGGGAAAGCACAGCGGAACGTGCCGGGAGTTCATTTCCGCTGGAGGTGGTGTGTCCCCACTGCCGGAGTGCCCTCCTGGATACGCAGAACCTCATCGAGGATCACCCCGCGATCTCACTGATGGCTTCTTCCAAGGGCACCAGCGGCTGGGTGAGGCTTTCAAGCCTGTTCGGCAGCCGTTGTCACGAGAGCGAGCATGCGTTTGCCGATGACACGCAGCTCTCGTATTCGTGCCCAACGTGCGGCAGAATCCTGACAACTGCGACTCCATGCATCGAGTGTGGTTTTCCCGTGGGAAGCCTGGCCTTTTCGGGGGGTGGCTCACTCCACATCTGCTCCCTGTGGGGCTGCCGAAGCCACCGGATCAGTCTGAACGGACTCGGTTCCCCTGGTGTAGCACACGAAGAAATCGTGACCCGGGTCTGACTCACATGTGCCGCCTGAACTCGATTGAAAATTTCACGGCACTCCAGGAGCGGCTCATTGCCGAGAGTCACCCGGATACCCCCACCATCGTCATCCCTGCCGGCACCTGCGGGCAGGCAAGCGGGGCCCTGAATCTCGTCCTAACTGCCCAGCACGAGATCCTCTCCCGCGGCCTGCAAAACAGGATCCGGCTGAGAGTCACAGGCTGCCACGGCTTCTGCGAGATGGAACCATCGGTGCTCGTCGAACCGAAAGGAACCTTCTACCCAAAGGTTGATCCGGCGGGAATGCGCAGAATCATCGACGCCCTGCTGAGAAACGACGTGGTGCAGGATCTCCTCATGGCAGACGGTTCCTCGGGCAGAAACTACGAGAACCTCGGCGATCTTCCCTTCTTCCGATATCAGAACAGGCTGCTGCTGAGCCAGAACGAGAAGATCGACCCCCTTGAGATCACCGACTACGTCAAGCTCGGCGGGTATGCTGCCTTTGTCAGACTCCTCGAGCACAACGCACCGGGAGAGATCATCGATGAACTGAAACAGTCCGGGCTTCGCGGACGGGGCGGTGCAGGGTTTTCCACGGGCATGAAGTGGGACTTCCTGGCCCGTGAAAAAAACGGCAAGGGGAAATACCTCGTGTGCAATGCCGATGAAGGCGACCCGGGTGCCTACATGGACCGGAGTATTCTCGAAGGAAATCCCCACAGCATCATCGAAGGCATGCTCATCGGCGCTTTGGCCACGGGAGCCGACAAAGGAATTCTCTATGTGCGCACCGAATACCCCCTTGCCATCAAACACCTGGGCACTGCCCTCACACAGGCCAGAAAGTTCGGTCTCCTCGGGACAAACATTCTCAATACGGGCATTAGCTTTGACATTTCCCTGATCAAGGGTGCCGGAGCCTTTGTCTGCGGTGAGGAAACCGCACTCATGCGCTCCATCGAGGGGAGGATGGGTGAGCCGCGACAGCGGCCTCCGTTCCCTGTTCAGAAAGGCATCAGCTCTCTGCCCACGCTCATCAACAATGTAGAGACATGGGCCAATATCCCGGTCATCTTCCGGATCGGTGCCCGTGAGTATGCCTCCACCGGAACAGGAGACACCGGCACCAAGATCTTCAGCCTGGTGGGCAAGATCAAACACACCGGGCTGGTGGAGGTGCCCATGGGTACTCCAGTCAGGGAGCTGATCTACACGATCGGAGGAGGCCCGTCCGGGAAGGTTGGAATTAAAGCCGTGCAGACCGGGGGCCCTTCCGGGGGTTGCATTCCGGCAGAGCTGTTCGACATTCCCATCAGTTACGAGGGGCTCTCCCGTGTCGGATCCATCATGGGTTCGGGCGGGATGATCGTCATGGATGAAAACACCTGCATGATCGACGTGGCCCGGTACTTCATGAAGTTCCTCATGGATGAATCCTGCGGCGCCTGCTACGTGTGCCGCAAGGGAACCCAGCGGATGTTCGAGCTGTTAGATGATATTGCTGCCGGAAAGGGCTCCCTGGAACACCTGGACCTTCTCGAGGAGCTGTCTCTGACGCTCAAGGACGCCTCCATGTGCGGCCTGGGACAGACGGCGCCGAACCCGGTTCTCTCCACCCTGAGGTACTTCAGGAACGAGTATCTCGAACACATCGAGCACAAGCGGTGTCCTGCGGGCGTGTGTAAAGAACTCATCAGCTTCTCCATCAACGAGCTGTGCACCGGGTGCATGGCCTGTGTGAAGGCATGTCCTGAAGGTGCGATCACGGGCGAAAAGAAGCAGCGCCACAGTATCGATCAGGATCTGTGCACCAGGTGCGGCGCCTGCAGGAGCGTCTGCAGGTTCGACGCGGTGGACGTGCAATGAGAAATTCACGACAGGGGAACAGACCATGGTAACAATCACGATAAACGGCCTGGAAGTCAGCGTCGAAGAGGGGATGACCATCCTGGAGGCAGCGCGGTTCTTCGGGTTCCCCATCCCGACCCTGTGCCATCACGAAGGACTCTCGCCCTACGGCGCATGCAGACTCTGCGTCGTTGAAATCGGTGAAGAGCCCAGGACAAAGGTGGTGTCTTCCTGTACCTATCCGGCGGAGAACGGTCTCAAGGTCAGAACGGCCTCCGAGCGGGTGCTGCGGGCCCGCAGGATGATCATCGAACTACTGCTCGCGAGCTGCCCCCAGTCAAAGATCATCCAGGACTTGGCATCCGCACACGGAGTGAGTCATCAGCGCTTCCGGCAGGAGTATGAAGACTGCATCATGTGCGGGCTGTGCGTGCGGATGTGTTCCGAGCAGATGGTGGCCAAGGCCATCGGATTCCGGGGCCGGGGCACGAACCGCAGCATCGGGACTCCCTTCGATGTTCAATCGGATGTGTGTCGTCTCTGCGGCGCCTGCATGTACATCTGTCCGGCCTGCCAGCTCAGGTGTACCTTCAACGAGCCCGAAAAGGCCGTGTGTAATGCGTGTGCGAATTTTCAGCCGCCCTGCATCGAACAGGATCGATTCCATGACATGATGTGTTACATGGACCCGTGCGTCGCCTGTGAACTAGCCAAGACCCCATAAAGGAGAAGACGTATATGGTAATCTCGAGAGTGAATGCTTCAGCAGCCACGCTTACGAAGAACAGGACAGAAGACTCGGTCGTGCCGTCCTCGGGCATGTGCGTGACCTGTGTGGACGGGTGCATCGGCATGTGCGAGATCGGCAAGTCTGCTTACCGGGGGCACGAGGTCATCTATCCCCAGCCCTTCGGCGTCATCACCACGGCCGGGGAAAAACGCTACCCCGTGGACTACTCGCATTTCAATATCATGGGATCCTGCGTGGGCGCCCATGGAATCGAAGCGGACAGCGACAAGGCCATCTTCCCGAACGTGAACCTCACGGTTTCCTTTGGACATGACGGCGGCATCAGGTTCCGCTGTCCCTGGATCATCCCCGGCATCGGCTCCACCGCCATCGCCAAGAACAACTGGGAGGGGCTTGCCATCGGCTCGGCGCTTATGGGCACCGGGCTTACCATCGGTGAAAACGTGGTGGGCATGGACCCCCAGGCAGAGCTCAAGGACGGACGGGTTATGGATACCGTGGACCTCAAGCGGAGGGTGGATCTCTACCGGAGATACCAGCGTGACGGCTATGGGGCCATCATTGTCCAGGCCAATATCGAAGACACGCGCCTGGGTGCCCAGGAATACGCCATCGAGAACCTCGGGGTCGAGTGTGTCGAGCTGAAGTGGGGCCAGGGCGCCAAGAACATCGGCGGCGAGGTCAAGATCCATGACCTGGAAAAGGCTCAGATGCTCTGCAGGAGAGGATACATCGTCCTGCCAGACCCCTTTGACGAGGATGTGATCCGGGCCTTTGAGCGTGGTGCGTTCAAGGAGTTCGAGCGGCATTCCCGGGTAGGCATGGTCACGGAAGAGTCCTTTGCGAAACGGGTCGAGGCGCTCAGGGCTGCCGGAGCACGGTACGTCTTCCTCAAGACAGGGGCATACCGGCCCGCCGACCTCGCCAGGGCCCTGTCGTTCTCCTCGAAGTACGGGATCGACCTCCTCACCGTTGATGGGGCCGGAGGCGGCACGGGCATGAGCCCGTGGAGAATGATGAACGAGTGGGGCGTCCCCCCCGTGGAGCTCCATTCCCTCCTCTACCAGTATGCAGCACACCTGGCCGGAAAAGGAGCGCATGTTCCGGCCCTCGCCCTTGCCGGGGGATTTTCCTTCGAGGATCACATCTTCAAGGGGCTGGCCCTGGGCGCTCCCTATGTGAAGCTCATCGGCATGGCGCGGGGACCCATCTGCGCTGCCATGGTGGGTAAGACCATTGGCCGCACCATCGATGCCTTCCAGGTTCCGGTCTATATCGAGCGGTTCGGCAATTCAAAGGACGAAATCTTTGTCACGGCGTCGTCCCTGCGCAGAGAACTCGGGAAGGAGACGTTCGACTCGCTGCCCACCGGGGCCATCGGGCTCTACACCTATTACGAGCGTCTCTCCCAGGGGCTGCGGCAGATCATGGCAGGGAGCAGGAAGTTCTCCCTCGAGCACATCTGCCGGGATGACATCGCGGCACTCACCCCGGAAGCTGCACGGGTAAGCGGCATCGACTACATCATGGATGTCGATGCACAGGAGGCCTGGAGCATCCTCGATCAGTGATCGGCAGGGTAACTCCCGGAGGGTGTATCAAGAAAGGCACCAGGAAACGGAGATTGAACCATGAATAAAACCATGATTATTCTCGCCCTGGTTCCCCTGTTTGTCACAGGCTCCTTCTTTGCCCACTGGATAACGCTTCTGAAGATACAGACCGCTGCTGAGCGGCTGCCCTACTGCAGAGGTGCATATCTGG
>DSBG01000013.1 GCA_011046135.1 Deltaproteobacteria bacterium | reverse complement strand
GCTCACTGAGTATTCAACCAGACCGAACCGCCCTGGTACGGACCCGTATGCCGGGTGGTGTGGGAGGGAAAGCCCGCGAGGGCTTCCCTATCCCGATTCGGGAAGGTCGAAGCATGGATCTTGACAGAACGGGGCAGCTTTTTCCGAGAACTGACTCGTTTCGAAGGCTCCGGGAGAGAGAGCACCGCTTCCAGTTTCCCCCCTCATGGGAATGACGAAGAACAGCAGTAACGCGCTGACGATCAGAAAGAGAATCCTGATTTTTATCTCCAGTGCTGAAACCATCAGAGCCTCCTCTCCCGGATAAGCAAAGATGAGGCCATCCACAACCTATTGATATCTTTGAGCAATACACCAAAGAACGCGTGGGATGGTTACAAAAAAGAAATCCGGGATACAGCAGGGGCTCCCTGCAAGAGAAACATCAACCTTGAAAGCGCTGCGTTCTTATGACAAAATAGTGTCCTCAGGGAGTCAGGAATGAGCATGGTTCATGTTCTCATCGTCATAGGGGTGTTTGTGCTTCTCGTCGGTATTGTCTGGTATGTTTCCCGAAAGACCCACTCACAGAATTCGGATGCCTTGGAACACATTCGAACCATGGCACAGTCAGGAGATGTCTATTCTCAGTTCAAGCTCGCCGGTATGTACTATGATGGAAGTGGTGTACCACGAGACGAAAAAGAGGCGCTGCGGTGGTACGAAAAAGCGGCTGAGCAGGATCACGCGGAGGCACAGTTCATCATGGGGATACTCTGTGAGCGGGGAGAGGGGAGGGCACGTGATGACCAGCGGGCATTTTACTGGTTTTCCCGGGCAGCCGGTCAGGGACACCCCCGCGCTGAGATTATGCTCGAGGCAGAGAAGTGGGACACCTTTCGAAAAGAAGTATCACCCGAGAGAGCGCCCGTTCACGATGAGCAACAGGCGAACGGTGGAGACATCATCCGGACAGAGAACATCGATGAGTACCTTCATAAGGCCAGCACCGGAGATGTTGACGCACAGTATAACCTCGGCATTCTGTATTACCATGGCGAGGGAATACCGAAGAATTATGAAGAGGCGTTGAAATGGTTCCTTTTGGCTGCCGAGCAGGATGATGCCGATGCCCAGTATAACCTCGGATTCATGTTCGGACGCGGGGAAGGGGTACCAAAGGACCGCGACAAGTCCATGACCTGGTTCAAGCGGGCTGCTCAGCAGGGTCATGAAAGTGCCAAGGAAGTCCTCGAGAAAATGCTGCGGAACCCGTGACAGAGAACCCAGGTTCTATCCGAGAGAAGTATCTAGGTGAATGATCAGGGGAGAAACCGGAAACACTACTATGTGGTGGTGCGAGGCTGGAACCCGGGCATGTATACCTCCTGGTTCGGGCCACAAGGGGCATTCATCCAGGTGAACCGCTTTCGCGGGGCTCTGTATAAGGGGTTTTCCGACAGGGAAGAAGCGGCCCGCTATGCAGCACACAACAATGTGAAGGAAGAGTTCATGGGGTCTCCCGGTCCTACAGGGGAAAAACACGGTACGCGATCTCACGAGGGTGAAGACCACGATATACTCCTGTACACCGATGGCGGATGCATCAGGAATCCCGGGCCTGGGGGGTACGGAGTTGTGATCATTGCAGACGGGAGCAGAATCGAGTATTCCGGTGGATTTCGACGTACGACCAACAACCGCATGGAACTGATGGCCTGTATCGTGGGCCTCGAATCCCTGCCGCGCAGTACCCGAAAGATTCGGCTCTACTCTGATTCACGCTACGTGGTCGATGCCGTTGAAAAGAAGTGGGTGTTCAGATGGAAGCGGAACAACTGGATGCGGGACAGAAACAATCCTGCTGAAAACGCAGACCTGTGGTCTCGGCTTCTTGAGAGCTACGAAATCCACGAGGTGACGTTCCACTGGGTGAAGGGACACGCCGGACACACGGAAAACGAGCGGTGTGACGCCCTTGCCAGACAGGCTTCCATGGGCACCGATCTCCCCGCTGATACTGCATATGAGGAGGGAGGAACCCAGAGCTCACAGGGCGTACTCTTCGATGATTGAATACACGAGACCTCCCACGTGATGTGCTGAAAAGGAGAAAAACCACGCGATGTTCTTGAAGCTGTTTCTTCTGTTCACTTTGATACCCATTGTAGAGATCTATCTCCTCATCAGGGTGGGTGAGCATATCGGCGCAGGAAATACGATTGCACTCGTCATCATCACGGGGATTGCGGGAGCCTACCTCGCTCGGGTTCAGGGTCTGAAGATCCTCTCACGGATCAGAAAAAACCTGGATGCTGGGATCATGCCTTCGGGAGAACTCATCGATGCCCTCCTTGTGCTCGTCGCAGGCATAGTACTGATCACTCCTGGGTTCATGACCGACTGCATCGGCTTCCTCCTGCTCATTCCCCCGACTCGTCTTCTCCTGAAAAGGGAGCTGGCAAAGCGACTCGATATCTGGATCAGGAAGAAACACGTGCATATCACCTATGACACGTAAGAAGACCAGAGCTGAACAGCTCGTTTTTTATCTCCGAGAAGGTTATTTCTCTTCCCTTTCCAAAGGGTTGGCAAGGTGTCGGTATATAAAAGAACTACCTAGGCCTTACTTGGGTTCAACGGGAAAGTTGTTCTCGTTCCACTTGTCCCAGCCGCCCAGGAGAACATACACATGCTCAAAACCGTTCTTTACGAGGAGAGATGCCACACGGGCACTTGTCTGGTTGGCTGGTCAGGCACAGTACAGAACGATGTGAGCGTCTTTGGGATAGTGGACCATCCATGATTTCCACTCCGTGGGGTCTTCGAACCGGGCACCACGTATCTTCGAATCAGCTTTGGTCCACTGAGGCTTCAGCCGCACATCGATGATGATGAGTCCTTCTTCATCGATCCTGTCCTTGAGTTCCTGAACGGTCATTGTCTTCACTTCTGCTGCATCGAGAATCCAGACAGGGGCAAGGGCGGTCAGAATGACAAGAACAATCGTGGAGAGGATTTGTGTAGTGATCTTCATGTATCGCCTCCCGTAAAGGTGAGTATCGTATGTTCAGATGTGTATTAGATAGGATCGTTGCCTCGGGAGTCAATACGTAAACACATGTTGTGAAAAAATAATGGGTTCATGGGAAACAGGGAATCGGCATGAAGGTAAGGTCTGGGGTCAGGGTTTTCAGTCTTCCAACAAAGAATTCCATACCTTCTCATCCGAGATGCTCTCCACCGTAATGGCTCCCTCTCCCTTTTTCAGGTCGACACGCTGGATGATCCCGCCCACGGTAAGGGCATGGGAAGGGAACATCACCTTGAGGGCAGAACCGATGAAATCCTTTCCCTGGGCTGTTTTCATGGGCTTGAACACCTGGGGGCAAAGGAGACACATACCGCAGGCGCTGATGTCCTTCACATACCCGCGGCCACTGATCAGGACGCCGAGTTTAAGCAGTGCAGTGATCTTGACCTTCTTCCGTGGGTGTATTCTCTTTTCTCGAAAAGGCTCGTTCTGGTCCATGCCGATTTTTCTCCGCAACTGATTCACAGTTCATATCATTTCATCACCACATACATCTCTCTTAGCATACAATGTCTTCTGTTGAAAGGCAGATAATCGTCCTGGTACAAATGAGGGGCGGGAAGCAACCATGACCAAGGCTCTCTTGGAAGAAACGACGCGAACCGCACGTGGTTAAAGATTTTTCCCTCTTACGGCGAGAGAGATGTGGAGGATGCTGCCATGGAACGCGAAAACAGGAGAAAGCACCTCAGGATAGAGACGAGCCTCGATGTGTGCTTTTCCATTGATTGTACCGAACACGCCCCAGAGAAGGTCACCAGCACGGGCAAAATGGTCCTGGGTTTTGCGAGAACGAAGAACATCAGCATCGGCGGCATGCATCTGCAACTCAGCGGCTCCCCGTATGAGACTCGATCGAGTCTCACTCCTGCCAATGCATCAGTGGTTTTGGGCAAGACCATTGAGGTGCAGTGTGCACATCCTGATCTCACCATCTGGGGAGAGGTAGTCAGGGTAGAAAGACCATCCCTCGACGTGGGCATCGTCATCTCGAAGGTTTCCGACGTGTCCCTGTGGAAAAAGGTCTGCAGTGAACATAGTCAAGTCATCAGCATTTTCCCTGACAGCCCCAGGATCAGGCGCATGAGGAGATCCTGAATTCCATTCCTCAAAGAAGAAGTCTTGATCAAGGATAAGAGCGCCCTTCAGGAATGGTTGTTCTGAAAGAATTCCTGGATAATTCGGATGATTTCCCCCGGTTTCTCCATGGGAATGAGGTGTCCGGCACCGCTGATGAGCTTGTAGGTTCCCCGGCGTAACATTGAGGTGGCTTTTTTCAGATCGATGAAAGACCTGTTTTCGCTTTCTTCTCCCTCGAGGATAAGAGTGGGGCAACTTACCTTGGGAATGAGGGGCCATGGATCATACTGCATTCCTCCCATAAATAATGCTGCTTCCCGTATAGGCGAACATGCCAGCTGGAGTCCGCCTGTGTCGCCCGGCTTCATGCCGTAGTCGATGTAGAGATTCAGCATCTCTTCATCCCAGTTCTGAAAGAGGGGCTTCTGTTTCAAATAGGAAAGCGCCTCACTCCTGTCGCCCCAGTGATCTCTTCGCCGGATGGACTTTGCGGCAAGGGGATGATCTTCAATCCTGATCTGCATTCGATAAAAATCTTCGGGCAGGAAAATTGGCTCGATAAGGATCAATCCCCTCGCATTGAGATCAAAGGAGGCATTCGCCAGGGTAAGCACTGTTGCTCCCATGGAGTGACCGACCAGCGCCGGGCGTTCAATCCCGAGCCGGGAACACAGCGTGGCAAGGTCCTGTGATACGACGAACCAGTTCAGGCCGCCCTGATCCGGTGCTGTCTCACGATGGTCGCAGAAATAAGGGGCAATGACATTCCAATTAGGGCTGAGCGACCGGGCGATGGGGTGCCACAGCCAAGGCAGGAACCCTGTTGCATGAAGCAGAATCATGGTGGGACCATCCCCTTCATACAACAGGTAGGAAAGGGCGACATCACCGATATCCTGAGTGAGAACCTTGGGCATGTTGTCCTGGCTCATGGACGATCTCCTCGTACTCGTATAGTGTTGAGATGCAGTGTAATGAAAAGCAAGTATCCCCTGAAAGAGCGCCACGATCAAGAATAAAAAAATGCAGAGCCCTTTCGATAGGAGGAGATGTCTGTCTCCGGCGGAAGAAGAAAGATCACAAGGTTTTCCTCGCAGTCCATCCGAAGGACTCAGTTCCTCAGGGAAGGGCTATTCAGAAATGCCCTGCACCTTTCGCTGCACCTTTGTAATGAAGTCCTCGATCTGTTCCATCCGGTAGTCGGGCATGAGGAAGACAAACGCGCTCTGGGATGAAACTGCGGGGAACTCCTTGTGTTCGGCAGACGCGTAGATGTTCAGGGTATAGTCCTCCTGGCCCACCAGGGTGATGGTATAGTGGGGATTCGACAACTCATCGGGGTTCACGTCATTGAGATATGTCTCACACATGAGTCTGCTCAGGGGCGAGAGAAAATCGTTCACGAAGGATTCCTCCACATCATCACCCTGATCATTCCTCCAGGTGATTCGGGGTTTGGGCTGCTCTGCCTGGGAAGCCTCCCCTTCATCCCCGATTTCTTCGCGGTTCAGTACCATGGCTGTGCCCCGGCTGGTGATGGTGATCCGGGTGATTTCATCCCGGGGAAAGGACAAAACGAGTTTGCTCCGCAATTCGTCCGATGTGATGCTGAAAACTCTCCTGAAATCACCTTCTGCCATGTACACGTTGTCATCCCCTGAGAGCCTGACAAAGGTGTGACGATACGTAGGTGCTGTTTTTCCCAGGGTAAAATCACTGACGAGGGTATCGCCTTCGAATGCCTTCACCGAGATTCCGTGCTCCTGGTCAAGGTCATAGCGGGTATAGACGTGTGCTTCCGAGACCAGGTCCGAGATCTTCAAAGCCTCGAGCACCTTGAGGATGTCCTGCATCATCCCGGAATCAGCAGGCCATTGAGCAGGCGTAATGTACCACGTGTCGTCATGTCTGGTGACCACCAGGGTTGAGGCATCTGCAGTGATCTCAACCGAGGTTATTCTGGTCGGATCGACAGTGTCCATGACAGGGAGGGCATAGTGGATGCGATCAGTCTGTCTCACGAAGAGGTAGGTTCCCAGAACGATGATGAACAGGGCCAGGATCAGAAATTCTTTCTTTGACTTCATACCATCACCTCTGTTGATTGAACAGCTTTGCAAGGCTTTTTCTTCGGGAATATCTCCTGGCCCACACGAGGATGCCGAAGACGACGACGATCAGCGGCAGAGCGATGATGTTGAATCCCTTGGTGAGGGCCTTAACACTGGCATCAGTGTGATCAAGCGGGTTGAAACGCTGCACCTTGCTGCGCATCAGGGCGATGTCCATCCTGTCGTTGAGCACATCGATGATGTTCATGACAAAGGTGGAATTCGGGCTCTGGCCCTCCTTGTCCAGGAGATCGTCCGTGAGCATCTGCCCGGAACCGACGAGGAAGATCTTTGCCGGGACGGAGACCGGGATGATCTCGCCCGTGCCGGTAATCCCCTCGATGAAAGGATCTTTCTCCTCAGAGAGATCCTGAGCGCCCTCCTGGGGTGAGGGGATCGACTCATCCATCGAGGGTTTTTCCGGGAGGGGCTTTCCAGCAAAATAGCTGGGGAAAGACCCTTCGATCATGTAGGCGAGATCAAAGCTCTGCATCTCGGCATCCGACGTGGGAACCTTCTGGAGCATGGGATTGAAATTGATGTTCCCCTTCATCTCCCACGATCTCTGAGACGATGAGAAAAGCCGTGTCGCCCTGAGGTTGTTTTCGCGTATCCGCTCTTTATCGAGTTCCAGGGGCGAGATTTTGTAGGTGACGAGTCCGCGGATGTTCTTCAGGTAGCCCAGATCGGAATTGATGGTTTCACTCTTGATCACGGGTGCAAAGTACAGGGATTGCTCCCCTCCGCCGAACTGCTGGGGGAGACGCTGACGGAAAGAACTCTCATCCATGGTATAGGATTTCATCACCCGGATCCCGTAATGTTCGAGGAGCTTTTCGAGACCTGAATCAAAGGGGAGATAGACCGTCTGCTGCTGACCGTACGGGGTGGGGCCCTGACTCAGTTCCTTGAAGGGGTCGAGGAAGAGGGCGAGGTTTGTGCCGCGCATGAGGGCCTGATCTATCTGAAAGAGATCGTAGTCAGAGAACGTTTCGCTCGGCCGTGCAATGATGAGGCTCCCGAGACCTTCGGGTATTCCCCGCTCCGAGAGATCGAATTCCCTGATGGTGTAGCGTTGGGATGCGAGCGCATTGAAGTTTGAGAGGGACATTCCCGGCTGGCTTCCGGGAGCACTGTACAGGGAAAGGGTGCCATGGTCTGCGAGGAATCCAAGGGTTTCGTTGATGCCGATGAGTGAAGCAACGCTCTCTTCAATGGCATTCTCCAGGTCTTCCAGCCCGATCAGTGCGTACCGGGTTCCGAACAGAGGAACTCGATAAGCCTGGAGGAGAGGGATCATGAAGGATGTGTCGTCATGCTCGATGAGCATGCCGATGATGCCGCTCCCTGCTGAAACCCCCGCTTCTTCGTGATCAGGCCAGGAGAGGAGCATAAGGTTGTATTCGGTGGCGAGGTTCTGCATCTCTCCTTCATCATCGATGTCAATGTGGGAGTACTCGATCTGCCTGTACATGTGGCTGTTGAGACTCTCCACGAGGGCTTCAATTTCACCGGGAAACCGGGACATGTCATCGAGTCCCATGTGGGGAGAAACCTGCAGGAGAGAAGACGAGAGGTACAATTTCATCTGCACTTTCTCCTTCAGGTTCAAAAGCGCACTGATCTTGTTGTTGAGCCTCTGCATGGCCGTTGTGAGCTTGTATTCAAGGGCATCGGTGGAGGTGATGGTGGGGATGCGCTCCAGCATGTCTCCGTGGATGATGACAAGGCCCATGTAGGCATTCTTGAACTTGACCTCGTCCTTCTCGATGGCCTGGATCTGGACAGGAGCGATGCCGTAGTTGTTTGCCAGCCTCCTGTTTTCACGGGTGCGGTCCGCAAACGCTTCGCCTTCGGCGCTCACATCAAAGAACCGGTAGTTGAAAAAGGTATTGGCGTGCAGTGAATACTCGGAGAGGAGATCCCTCAGGTAACGTTCCACGGTATTATACGGTGCAGGCAGATCCCCGGTGAAGAAGACATAGATGGTTAACGGTTCAGATAGAGTCGACACAACCTGTCTGCTCACCGGTGAGAGTGAATATACCTTGTTGCCGGTGAGGTCGAATCTGAAGTACACCGTAAGCCCCACCAGGTTGATGAGCACGATCACGATGAGGTAGCTTATGAATTTCGCGTAGATCGATGTGTTTTTTCTGATCATGGCAGTCTCCTTATCTCTTTTCCTGCAAGACAAGGTGTGCACCATACAGGGCGATAACGATAATGCTCAGAAAGTAGATGATATCGCGTGAGTCGATGATGCCTTTGGAAATGTTCTCGAAGTGATATCCGACCCCGAGGTAGTGAATCACGTTGAGGATGCCGGCGGGGAAGAAGAACAGCATCTTGTCGATCAGGGTCAGCACAAAACACAGGAGCATCCCGATGATGAAGGCGATAATCTGGTTTCTCGTGGTGGTCGAAGCGAAAATTCCGATGGCGCTGAATGCCCCTCCGAGAAGCAACGCCCCGAGATACCCGCCAATGACCGGTCCCCAGTCGAGATCTCCCAGAAATGAAACCCAGATGGCGTAGGAAAGTGTGGGGATGAGCATCACGGCAATGAAGACGAGGCTGGCAAAAAACTTTCCAATGACAATATGGCTCAGCTTCACCGGCAGGGTGAGGAGCATCTCGAAGCTTCCTGCATGAAATTCTTCAGAAAAGAGTCTCATGGTCACTGCAGGAATCACGAAGGCAAAGATCAGGGGGAGCATGTTGAAAAAGGTTCTGAGATTTGCCTGGTCAAAGAGAAAGAACGTTGCGAAGAAGAACCACCCGGAGATCAGCAGAAAGATACAGATCACGATGTAGGCGATGGGGGAGACGAAATAGTCCTTCAATTCCTTCATGAAAATGATAGCAGCCTGCGCCATGTCATACCTCCCGGGTGAGCTCTCGGAATATCATTTCCAGAGATTTGGTTTCCTGGGAGAATTCCAGAATAATCCAGTCGGTTTCACGTATGGACCGATAGATCTTTTCCCTGGTATCGATGTCTCCCTGCGTGGTGAGCCTGATCCTGAGTTCGCCGTCTTGAGGTTCGCCGAGTTGCTCCACACCTGATATGCCCTCAACGTCAAGAAGTCTCTCCCGAACACGATCGATGTCCGCGTTGAGCAGGCTCAGGGTGATCTTTTTTTCCTGTCCCATGGAGAGCCTGAGCATTTCGGTGCTCCCGTCTGCCACGATGCTTCCCTTGTCGATGATCACGATGCGGTCGCAGGTTGCTTCAGCCTCGGAAAGGATGTGGGTGGAAACTATGATGGTTTTTTCTTTCCCGATCCCGCGGATGATGTCCCGGATTTCCATGATCTGATTGGGATCAAGTCCCGATGTGGGTTCGTCCAGTACCAGGATCTCCGGGTCGTCGATCATGGCGTGTGCAAGGCCCACCCTCTGTTTGAGGCCTTTGGAGAGTTCACCGATCGACTTGTGCATGATGCCGTTCAGTCCGCAGAGACCGACCATGGTCCTGATTCTGTTCATTCTGCGGGATCTCTCGATTCCCCTGACGGTGGCAACGTAGTCGAGGTAGTCGTAGACAAGCATGTTGTAGTAGAGCGGGGCGGATTCAGGAAGATAGCCGATGAGCCTCTTGATCTGGAGTGCAGCCTCTTCGATGGAATACCCGTGTACCTTGATGGTACCCGAACTCGGCAGCAGATATCCGGTGAGCATACGCAGCGTGGTGGTTTTCCCTGCACCGTTGGGACCGAGCAGCCCGGTTATCTCTCCCTTGTCGATGTCGAGATCGATGTGATCAACAGCGCAGAGTTGTCCATAGTATTTCGTGAGCTGTTCCAGATGAATCATGCTCTCTCCTCCTTTATCCGATTCGAACGCACTGAGTTTCGAGGAAGATGAATCCACTAATTTGCTCAATTGGGTATGTGATAAAGTAGATTTTTCATCGTTTGTCAAGATCTGAAGCTCTGGTGACTGCAGGGGGAGACACCACGGGATCGGGGCGTGGGTCAATGCGGTAAAAAACAGGAAGCAGCCCGTTAATGGCGAATCTTCGACGGTCTGATTCATGGTGATTCAGGATTCATGTTGAATCTTTCCAGAGATGCAGGTAAGCCAAAAAATCAGGAGAATCTGCGGGGTAGATCATAAGCGGATGCCTTCCTGAGGGGGAGCATGAGAGTCGACCGAACATCGGTTTTTACACAGTTTCGACGCATTCTTCAGCGCATAATCCTTCAGTTGATTGAGGCATTCGGCACATTCAAACGGTCCGAACACGTGTTCATGGTAGTCGCGGCCGTTCTCATCGGCATTCTGGGAGCAGCTGGGGCCATTCTCTTCCGGTTTTCCATCCGGTTTTTCCAACAGGTTTTCTTTCAGACGGACACCCCGACAATCAGCTTCCTTTCAGCACTTCCCTGGTGGCAGAAGATTCTCATGCCTGTCCTCGGCGGACTCATTGTCGGGCCCATCGTGCACTTCATCGCCCGGGAGGTCCGTGGCAGCGGAATCCCAGACGTTATGGAGGCCGTTGCCAGGAAGGGAGGCATGATCCGACCCCGGGTTGTGCTTGCCAAGATGTGTGCCGCAGCGGTTACCATCGGCTCAGGGGGATCGGCCGGCAGGGAAGGGCCCATTGTCCAGATCGGCTCGGCGATCGGTTCAACGATTGGACAGGTTCTCTCGGTTTCTGCACGCAGAATGCGAACCTTCGTCGCCTGCGGTGCCGCTGCAGGGATTGCAGCCACATTCAATGCACCCATCGCCGGAGCCCTGTTTTCCCTGGAGGTCATCCTGGGAGACCTTGCCGTAGCCAACATTGGTCACATTGTCATTTCTTCGGTGGTGGCCACCCTGATCTCTAGGCACTACCTCGGGGATTCTCCCGCGTTCGTGGTGCCTGAATACACCTTCATAAGCCCGTATGAGTTCATTCCCTACACCCTGGTGGGTATTCTGGCTGGGCTCATCAGCGTGCTGTTCATCATCGCCAACTACGGAACTCAGGATCTCTTTGACAGGATCAAGATCCCACCCTACCTGAAGCCTGCGCTGGGCGGATTCGGCGTCGGAATCATCGCCCTGTGGCTTCCCCAGATCTGTGGGGTCGGATATGAAAGTATCAGCCACGCGATCTGGGGACAGAAGGCCTGGTGGCTCCTTGCAATCCTCATCTTCGCGAAGATCATCGCAACTTCTCTGACCCTGGGTTCAGGGGGGTCGGGTGGTATTTTCGCGCCGTCGCTCTTCATGGGGGCCATGCTGGGCAGTCTCGTCGGGAAAGAGGCCCACATGATCTATCCCTCCCTGACAGCAGATGCAGGGGCCTATGCCCTGGTGGGCATGGGGGCCCTTGTTTCAGGAACATCCCATGCCCCCATCTCAGCGATCTTGATCATCTTCGAACTTACGAACGACTACCACATCATCCCTCCGCTCATGGTGGCCTGCATCATCTCCCTCCTGATCGCCATCTATTTCAAGAAGGAGTCCATGTACACCATGAAGCTCGTGCGTCAGGGCATCAACATTTTCGAGGGCAGGGACATCAATGTCCTCAAGGGCATCAGAGTCAGGGATATCCTGAATACAGACATTGAGAAGATCCCTGCAGGTTGCTCATTCAGCGAACTCATTCGCAGGATGATCAAGAGCCATCACCAGGAATATTTTCTCGTAGACGCCAGCAATACGCTCCAGGGAATAATCTCGTTGAAGGATTTGAAGGAATTTTTCCGGGAAGAAGCGAACCTCTCCACCCTGGTGATTGCCTCAGACATCGCACAGCCTCCAGCCGTCATTCTCTATCCAGATGATGGGATTGACCTTGCCATGCACCATTTCGGCAGACTCAACGTCGACGAGCTTCCCGTGGTGGATGCACAAAACAGGGGGCACCTGATCGGGACTGTCCGGAGGATGGACGTGATTGAGGCCTACAATCAGGAAATATTCCGGCAGGATATGGTGGGGGGGCTTTCACAGCGTGGCCACAGCCGTGGATAAAAGCAGGGTTATTGAACTCTCCGGGGGATACATGCTCATGGAGCTTGAGCCACCCGACGGGTTCATTGACAAGTCCATCGCCTCCCTCAATATCAGGAACCGTTTCGGGGTCGAGGTAATCCTCGTCCGGAAACCTGAAAACTCGAAGGGGGTATCTTCTGCCAGGGCCAGCGCTTTTCCGGGGCCTGACTACGTGATCCGTCGCGGAGACAGGCTCCTGGTCATGGGAACAGAACAAGCCATCCAGCGGGTGAAGAAAGGGTGAGGAAGACCGTGCACCCTGGTGGATGAACTTCTAGACAAGGAGGAAGGAGCATGAAGGCCATGGTGCTCACGAAGAAACAGGATCTCGAGATCACGGATCAACCCCTGGAGATCCTCGAGATGCCCGAGCCGTTTCCCGGAGATCGTGAGGTGCTCATCAAGGTTTCTGCCTGCGGGGTGTGTCACACCGAACTCGACGAGATCGAGGGCAGGACGCCGCCACCGAGATTCCCCATCGTGCCCGGACATCAGGTTATCGGCACGGTTGTAGAGGCCGGGAAGTTCGCAGGGAGGTTTTCTCCCGGTGACCGGGTTGGCGTGGGATGGATTTTTTCGTCCTGCGGATCCTGTGAGTTCTGCCTTCGAGGGCAGGATAACCTCTGCCCGGAATTCATGGCCACGGGCAGAGATGCACATGGAGGATATGCCCAGTTCATGACCGTGCCGGAGCATTCAGCATTCCTTATCCCAGAGGTATTTTCCGATGTCCATGCAGCGCCGCTGTTGTGTGCCGGGGCAATCGGGTACCGCTCACTGAGACTCACCGGCATTGGCAACGACCAGAGACTCGGGCTGACAGGGTTCGGGGCTTCAGCTCACCTCGTACTCAAGATGGTCATGCACCTGTACCCGTCCTCGCGGGTCTACGTGTTTGCAAGGAGTGAAAAAGAGCGGGAATTCGCCCGGGACCTCGGTGCGGTCTGGGCCGGGGATACAGCCGATCGGCCTCCTGAAAACCTCCACAGCATAATCGATACAACACCGGCCTGGAAACCCATCGTGGCGGCCATGAAGAATCTTCTCCCCGGAGGGAGACTGGTGATTAACGCGATTCGTAAGGAAGAGAACGACAAGGATGAGCTTCTGAGACTCGATTACCCTGAACACCTCTGGATGGAGAAGGAGATCAAAAGTGTCGCCAATGTCGCCAGGGCAGACATACGTGAATTCCTGGAGCTCGCAGCTGAGATTCCTCTCGTGCCCGAGGTCCAGGTGTATTCCCTCGAAGATGCGAACACTGCACTCCTTGAGTTGAAGCAGAGAAGGATCAGGGGTGCAAAGGTATTGATGATGTCCTAGCATGATGCACGGGAGAATTTGGCATTGATTGACGGGTAAAGCTGATCTATACCACCCCGGATGAGTGAACTTTTTTTTCTTTCCATGCCGAGCAGATTTGGCACCTTATGCATTGTGTGGCAGGTCTTTTCTGGACAGATCAAGATCAGGCGTATTTTCCTCTCGAACGAGCAGATCAGATCGGCTGAACGCACAAAAGCGTGGTTTCCCCGCGTGCAAAAAGGATCGTGCGCAGAGGTCGAGCAGCTTGCCCTCGAGATCCGGAGATTTCTCATGGGGGAAGACGTTGCCTTTGATCTCGAAATGATGATGTTTGAAGAATGCTCGGCGTTTCAGCAGGCGGTGCTCAGGACCGAACATGCTGTTCCCAGGGGGAAGGTGAACACGTATGGAAGAATTGCACGTCATCTCGGGCAGGGCTGTCCCCGGTCGGTGGGAACCGCCCTTGCACGGAATCCCTTTCCCATAGTCATTCCCTGTCACAGGACGATCAGGGCAGACGGTTCTCTCGGTGGTTTCCAGGGAGGAAGCGCCATGAAAAGAACGCTCCTGGAGTTTGAAGGGATTACATTCACACCAGATGGCACAATAACCTCGGAACACGTTTTCTCTTGAAACAAAGCACTTCGTTACCGTACTTCCATCAGAGGCCCTTCCCATCGTGAGCTCGTCGAGCCTGGAACCGTTCCAGCCTGGAACCGTTCCATTCACTTTTTTCCGATTCGCATTATTATTCCCTGTGGGGGATGCATGATCGACAGTATCAGATGGCTCATCGAAATGGAATTCATGGCAGGAAGGCTCTATGCCGAGTCCGCATCGTTTTTCTCCGGTGACAAGGAGCTTTCAGATTTTCTGTACCAGCTCCGTGACGATGAGGTTTCCCTGTACAACGCTATGAATCGTGTAGACGATATCCTGCGGCAGGATGTTCCCGAATTCCGTTGTGCCATAACGCTGGACAGGAATACCAGGGACCGCCTGGAAAAGCCGCTCATGCGCTATCGGCAGCGGCTCACTTCCGCAGAGCTCATGCCCGGGGAGATGATAGAGTATATCATCACCCTGGAATATTCGGAGTTCAACGATTTTCTGGGATACATCATTGATGCGGTGAGGGAATTCGACCCTGAATTTCATCAGAGATCTTCACAGATAGAGGTCCACAGGTGCAGGATTGAAGAATTCGTGGCAACACTCCCTGAACGCAGGAGGTATTGCGATCTCATCGAGCGCATGCGACGTTGCCGAATTGAATCGATCCTCATTGTCGACAGCGAACCGGCCATCCTCAGATTTCTCTCCTCAGTTTTCCAAACGCGGTTCAGCATCGAGACGGCGCGAGACGGGGAAGATGCACTGGAGAAAACAGAGGCGAACTATTTTGATGTAATCATCTCTGATCTGACGCTCCCTGTTCTGAGCGGGATTGAATGGTATCTGTCCGCACTGAAGAACGATCCTGGCATCGGGAATCGGGTGTTGTTTCTCAGTGGAGAGACCACAGCAGACACGAGGAGATTCATCCAGGACCAGAACCTTGCGTTCCTTGATAAACCGGTAACACTTGCTGAGATCACCACGGCAGTTTCTCGGCTCGTACGATCGTCTGAATCGGTTTGAGGGGGCTTATAACCATCAGTGAGCCGTGCTGTCTTCCGGTACGAAATTCCCCGATGACGAAGAAACGTCACTGAAAAGAGAACCCGCAAGGCTCGTCGCTCTTGCATTCAGAACGTCTATCACCTATAGCAGGGAGTGAATTATTCAGAAATGGTGGAGGTGGATGTCCATGGGTTCCATCAGGGGAACGGGTCTCGGTCGAGTTGTAAAGGTCGTCGCTGAGAATCACGATGTCAATTCGCTGTATCTAAATGATTTTGATGAATCTTTTGCCGAGAGGAAGGCCGGTCAATGGCTCAGCATCAGACTGCCCAAAGATGGAGGATGGTCTGAACCTCACCCGTTCACCATTTCCTGTGCACCGGAAGATCATCACCTGAGGCTCACGATCAAAAAGATCGGTGAATTCACCTCGACCATTCCTGCCCTGAAACCGGGCACCGAAGTGAAACTTGCCGGACCGTTGGGAACGTTCTGCAGGGATATCGAGGCTCATCCCAGCATTGTGCTCATCGCAGGAGGAGTCGGGATTACTCCCTTCCTCAGTGTGCTCAGGCATTTTCGCCACATTCGGGCGGTTAACCGTGTAAAACTTTTCTGGTCCAATAAAACGAGCAACGATGTCTTTTCTGCCGAGGAGCTCAAAGCCATTGCAGACGAGATCAATCTCAGGGTGATTCATGTCTTCAGCAGGCAGGAAGACACAGGGGAATTCTCGGATGAACACGATCCTCACACACGCTACGCAACCGGAAGGATGACCCGGGATGTTCTGAAAGAAAACCAGGTCAGTTCTGATGATGCAGTCTACGTGTGCGGCCCTGCACCCATGCAGGATTTTGTGCTGGGAGAGCTTCGGTCCCTGGGGAAAGAACCCTCCCATGTCGAGAAGGAAAGCTTCAGCTGGGAAAAGAAATGATGTCTTGGAGAAACGCGGAGCGACACAGAGCAGATCATCCAGAGAGGATGTGATCTCGTGGCCAAGATCAAAGTGCTTTTCGTGTGCTCTGAGAACACAACGCGAAGCCAGATGGCCCAAGCGTGGCTCACCCATCTCTGCGGTGACAGGTTTGAGGCCCACAGCGCCGGCATACACCCGGGGAAGGAGGTACATCCCTTTGCCGTCAGGGTCATGAAAGAAGTGGGGATAGACCTGTCCGCACACAGAACGCAATCGGTCTTCGATGTCTACAAGTCAGGTGCTGTGTTCAACTACATCATCACGGTGTGTGATCAGGCGAGCGCGGAAAAATGCCCGGTCTTTCTCGGGCTCGTTCGACAGATTCACTGGGACGTTCCGGATCCTTCTGATCATGGGGGCTCAGACCAAGAGGAACTGCAGGCCATGAGAGAGATGCGCGATGCCATGAGAGATTCCATCGAGCAGTGGTGTCTCCAGTCAAAAGACTCTTTAAATCACACACCCTGATCACTTCAGGACAATTCCTGCCGGGCAGTGGTCCGACCCCATGATATCACTCAGGATAAAGGCGCTCACGAGAGAATCCTTGAGCACACTGGACACACAGAAGTAATCGATCCGCCACCCGATATTTTTTGCCCGGGCGTTGAAGCGGTAGGACCACCAGGTATACTGTCCCGGATCTTTGTTGAACACCCTGAAGGTGTCGATAAATCCCTCCTGAATGTACCTGTCGAAACCCCGCCGCTCTTCAACGGTAAACCCCGGGTTCCTCTCGTTCGCCTTGGGGTTAGCCAGGTCGATCTCGGCGTGAGCAACGTTCAGGTCGCCGCAGAAGATGACAGGTTTCTCTTCTTCCAGATGTTTCACGTATGCCAGGAAGGCTGCATCCCACTTCTGGCGGTACTCGAGCCTCAGGAGACCATGCTGGGCATTCGGGGTGTAGGTATTGACGAGGAAAAACTGCGCAAACTCGAGGGTGATGACGCGGCCCTCGGTATCGTGTTCGGGAATCCCCATGTCATAGGATACGGACACCGGATCGATTCTGGTGAAGACGGCAGTTCCCGAGTAGCCTTTTTTCTGCGCACTGTTCCAGTACTGTGCATAGCCCGGCAGTTCGAGGGCGACGTCCCCTCTTGTGGCTCGTGTCTCCTGGACACAGAGGACATCGGGCTCCATTGAGTCGAAAGAGTCGAGAAATGATTTTTTCAAGACCGCACGCATGCCATTGACATTCCATGTGATCAGTTTCATGCTGTCTCTCCTGTCGTGAAGGAAGATGGCCGTCATTATAGCAGAGATTTCATAATGGCATGCAGGGGTATTTTATGTTCCTTCAGGAATCTCGGGACTGTGTATGAAAGAACTCGGAAGGGATCGTTTGTTGAACTACTTCTTCGTGATGTTGACGGGGGCTGTTTTCAATGTGTATTGAGTCAAGCTCAAAACTCTCGATGAGTGATAATTTCTCGATGGATGATATAAGTTATTGAAAAGATAAATAGAATGCTCTATTCTTATAATCAGCAACGAAGAAAGGGAAGGAGCTAGCAGAATATTCACGGGAGGTATCCATGGAACATGTTGGTCTCTTTCGTTGCGAGCACTATGACCATACCGTGATACGGGAGATTTTGGAGAATGGCTTTCCCCTGATCGGCTTTTCCCCTGAAGCGTTCCGCTCTGCACGTGTTGCGCTCAAACCCAATCTCCTCTCCCCATCGTTCCCGGAACGCGCCATCATAACACATCCCGAGGTTTTCCGGGCAGCAGCAGAGGCGGTCCTGGATCACGGTGGTACCCCCGTGCTCGTGGAATCGCCGGCCCTTGCCTCCATCTCAAGCACGCTCTCGACAGGAGGATACAGAGATATCATCTTCGAACTCGGCATCGAGGTTCCGCAGGGAAAGAAAATCAGGAAACTCTCCTATCCACCGGGAAAGATCTTCAGGCACTTTGAGATCTCAGGTGGTCTCTTTGAAACCGACATGATTCTCAACCTCCCCAAATTCAAGACCCATGGTTTGACCTACATCAGCGCAGCGGTGAAGAACCTATTCGGTGTTGTCCCCGGCCTGCGCAAGTCACAGATGCACATGAGGTTTTCCGACAGGCAGTCATTTTCCGATTTTCTCCTTGATCTCAACGGGGCGCTCCTGAATGGATTCGAGAGCAGGAAACCAGTCCTCCATGTGATGGATGCGATCGTGGCAATGGAGGGCAACGGACCGGGATCTTCGGGAACAGCCAGGAAACTTGGAGCACTGCTCATGGGTCAAGATGCTGTTGCCCTCGATTATGTTGCGTGTTCCCTTGCCAGACTTGACGTAAGACAGGTCATTACAATCACCTCCGGATTCCAAAGGGACTTCTTCATCTCCGGCCCTGAGGAAATCGAGGTCGTCGGAGAGAGGATCGAGGATCTCCAGGTATTTGATTTTGTCGCCCCTTCCGTCTCTCTCGGGTCGAGGGTTCTCTGGAGATCTGCTGCGTCGCGCGTGGTACGGGATCTGTTCATCGACAGGCTTGAACCAGATAAAAACAGGTGTATCCTGTGCTACCGGTGCATGCAGATCTGTCCTGCAGGTGCAATAGAGAAGGCTGAAAAAAACAGAAAGATACCGACGTATCGCACGGGAAAATGTATCCGGTGCTTCTGCTGTGTCGAAGTGTGTCCAGAGGATGCAATCAGGAAGAAGCGGGGAGTCTTTCAGAAGCTGATGGGTGCGTGAGCGTTGTGATGGGGTTCTCACGTGAAGCGTGATTGTTCACCGCTCGCTTCAAAACGCATTGACCCACCCGATCAAGAGTATCCCAACCGGCCAGATGGAAAAAAATTGACACTGCCAGTACCCTTTTAGTAGGATTTCCACGTGTTCACAGAGGAGGCTCCCATGAAGTCCCGGCATGAACTGGAAAAGGTATTTGCCAGGATCACGGATCATTCTGAGATGATCGCATTTTTTGAGGAGATCTTCACCCCCAAAGAGATCAAGGATTTAACGCTACGCTGGCAGCTCCTCAAGGAACTGCATGAAAAGCAACCACAGAGGAGCATTGCGGCGAAGCACGGGATCAGTCTGTGCAAGATCACCCGGGGATCAAAGATCCTCAAGAAAAAGAATTCCATTACTCGCAAAATTCTCGACTCCCTCCCGGAGCACGCAGCCAAGAAACAGGGATGATACCAGGAGGGGGGACTTCTGTTTCTGCACCTGTTTTTTAGACAGGGCTACCGGTAGACTTTTCAGGGTTTCCCTTTATCTTTATACTCGAGCAGCATCTGGAAAAGAGGGAGGACTCCGTGAGAAAGATCGCCATTCTCATCGAAGATCTGTATGAAGACCTGGAACTTCACTACCCCTATCTTCGCCTTAAGGATGAAGGATTTGCCGTGGACCTCATCGGCACTGAAGGGGGGGTGGGATATACGAGCAAGCATGGGTATCCTTTGAAAAGCGACCATGCATCACGCGATGTGAAGCCGGAAGACTACAGTGCCGTGGTCATCCCCGGGGGATATGCTCCCGACAGGATGAGAAGGTGCCGGGCTACCATCGATTTTGTCTCGATGATGTATCGACAGAACAAGGTCGTCGCAGCCATCTGCCATGGTCCGTGGCTCATGGCGTCTGCCTGTGATCTGAAAGGAAAGAGGATCACCGCGTTTTTCTCCATAAGAGACGATCTTGTCAATGCTGGAGCGGACTTTTTGGATGAAGAGGTCGTTGTCTCGGGCAACCTCATCACCTCGAGGACACCAGATGATCTGGTTGCGTTTACCCGTGCCATTATTCAGGCGCTCGGATGACATGCCGGCTGACTGTGCGTGGGGAATGGTATGACTCGGCAGAGAACTATCGGTGAGCTTTTCCAGCAGGAAACAAAATATCATCGCATGAACATGCCGGCAGGGTCCCTCGACTGGAACAGGAAACCCGCTCTGTACAAGGAGTATCCCGGTGCCAAGAAGGTGAGTCTTTCACAGCCTGAGCTCTGCGGAGACATGACTCTGCACGAGGCGCTCCTGCGCAGGAAGAGTCTGCGGAGATTTGTGGACACGGTCATCACCAAGGAGAGCCTCTCCTGCCTGCTGTGGGCCTGTTCAGGGATTCAGAGGAAAGAGATGGGGTTTGAGTTCCGCACGGCACCATCTGCGGGTGCACTCTATCCCATCGAGACCTACCTCGTGGCACACAGGGTGGAATCCCTCGAGGGTGGGGTATATCATTACAATGTAAAGCACCATCTCCTGGAGGAGCTGAGGCAGGGTGATTTCAGAAGTGACATCGCCAAAGCAGCACTGGGTCAGCTCATGTGTGCCCATGCAGCAGCGGTGTTCATATGGACGGCCCTGTTCGAGCGCTCCCAGTGGAAGTACAAACAGCGGGCATACCGGTATGTCTACCTCGATGCCGGGCACATAGCGCAGAACCTCGGCCTTGCAGCGACGAGTCTCGGGCTGGGCTGTTGTCATGTAGGCGCGTTGTTCGATGATGAGGTAAACAGTATCATCGGCGTGGACGGGATCAGGGAAAGTGTTCTCTACATGAGTGTCGTGGGTCACACCGGCGTGTTTGTCTGAGTCTCATTTCATCCCGAGAAACCTGCAGTCTCTGGCATGACTCTGTATCCCTGCACGTGTGGAATCGTCGAAGCAGACCGTACTGAGAGGAGCGTATGACGCTTTGTGTTCCAGCAGGTGAGGAATCAACGGTGCCCTGGCAGGAGAGCGGGGGCTGTAACGTTTCAGGAGGTAATGTTGTGGTCATTAAAACAGAGAATGGAGAGAAAAACTGGCAGGAGAAACGGGGCTGTAACGTTTCAGGAGAGCCGGAGGAATCTCGCGTTCGGAACGCCTGAAATTTAATGTTTGAAATTGACGAGCAAGTATCGTAACATGAAGATACAAAAAGCCTCAGGTTCATGTCAAAAAAGAAGATCTATGGGGTTTTCTCATTTTGATTGATGAACCCAAGGCTTATTCTATAAGGTAAGCCTGTTTCGTCGCATGTCAAGATGGAGTGAAAAATACTATTTTATAAGAGCCAATTGCAAAACGTTTCAGCCGATGGTGATGAAACAAGCGTACCCCCTATGGGTGACTCTACTTTGATTTTATCAAGCTCCTGTAGGCGGCAGAGTTATTCCCCAGAGCCTCT
>DSBG01000147.1 GCA_011046135.1 Deltaproteobacteria bacterium | reverse complement strand
CACCATCACCACGGTGTTCATCGCGAAGGGATCGGGGACGCTCCAGGCTCGAGATGACGCCGAGCGTGCCGGGGTGTTCGATCTCCAAGACCTGCCGCAGCCCCTGGCCTTCGATCACGGGGAGATCCTGGAAGACTACCTCACCTGGAAAAAGACCGGAACAGGAGGCCCGATCCTCACATGAACGGCACAGGCGAACTCTACCTCATCGACGGGAGCTCCTACATCTACCGCGCCTTCTATGCCATGAGGAACCTGTCCACCTCCAGGGGCATGCCCACCAACGCCGTCTACATCCTGTCCCGGATGCTGCTGAAGCTCCTCAAGGAAAAGAGTCCGCGCCACATCTGCTTCGTCCTCGATTCCAGGGGCCCTACCCTCCGGCATGAACTCTACGACCACTACAAGGCCACCCGGCCCTCCATGCCCGAGGCCCTCCAGGTGCAGGTTCCCTATATCGTGCAGGTAGTGCAGGCACTGGGCATCCCCCAGGTGCAGCGAGAAGGCCTCGAGGCGGATGACATCATCGCGACCCTGGCACGCAGGAACGCCCCGCAGAAAAACGTCACCATCATCTCGGGAGACAAGGACCTCATGCAGCTCGTGGGGGAAACCGTCACCCTGTGGGACACCCTCAAGGACAAGGTCTACGGCCGTGAAGAGGTGAAGGAAAAATTCGGGGTGTACCCGGAGTATATCGCCGACCTGCTGGCCATCATGGGGGACAGCTCGGACAACGTCCCCGGTATTCCCGGGATCGGCCCCAAGGGCGCCGTGGACCTCATCACCCGGTTCGGTCACCTGGACGAGATCCTGGAACGGGCCTCGGATATACCGGCAGACAGGACGCGCAAGGCCGTGGAAGAGGGAAGGGACCAGGGGCTCCTGGGCCTGGAGCTCGTGCGGCTCGACCGGGATGTGGACCTGGGCCTGGACGATGACGACCTCACCATCGGGGAACTGGATCGTGACAGGCTTGCGGCGATCTTCGAAGAACTCGAGTTCAAAGCCCTGCTGAGCGAGATCCGGCCCGAGGGGGCTCAGGAGGAAGCTGCCTTTGACGGGAAGATCGTGGAGGGGCTCCCTCCGGATGGGGCCCGGGACCTCGGCATGTTCGCCCTGGCGGGGCTCGGTTCGGCCTTCTGTGACGGGCAGACCTGCTACGTCTGCCTCGATACCCGGGAGTATCTCGACCCCCTGAAGAACGCGCGGGTGCGCGTCTGTCTCCACAACGCCAAGGAGGTCCTCGTGGAGGCAATCAGGGCAGGGATCGAACCTGGTGCGGAGATCTTCGACGTGATGCTCGCGGCCTACTGTATCGACGCGGCAACGGGCCAGACCAGCCTGGAGGACCTCTCCCGATCGTACCTGTCCAGAGACATCACCTCGCTCAAGGAACTTCTCGGAACCGGCAGGAAGGCAAAAACGTTTGGCGAGATGGAACGTGACAGCATCCTGAAATTTCTCGCCGGGCACGCCCAGGTGCTGCTCCCCCTCAAGGAGGAACTCGGCGCGCACATGGAGAGGCAGGCCGTGGCAGAGATCTTCTCCGAGATCGAGATCCCCCTGGTGCGGGTGCTCGCTGCCATGGAGGCGACCGGGGTCCTCATCGATGTCGATCTGCTCCGGGATATCTCCCGGGAGATCTCCCTCACCATCGCCGAGAGACAGGAGCAGATCCACGGCCTCGCGGGCAAATCCTTCAACATCAACTCCCCCAAGCAGCTCGGAGAAGTGCTCTTCGAAGACCTGAAGCTGCCTGTGGTCAGGAAGACCAAGACGGGCTACTCCACTGACAGCCAGGTTCTGGCGACGCTTGCCTCCCATCACGAGCTGCCGGCCATGATCCTTGACTACCGGATGCTCGCCAAGCTCAAGAACACCTACGTGGACGCCCTGCCCGCCATGGTGGATCCCGTCACCCACCGGATCCACACCCGGTTCAACCAGGCCGTGACGGCCACGGGCAGGATCTCTTCGTCGGAGCCGAACCTGCAGAACATCCCCATCCGGACAGAGACCGGCAGGCGGATCAGGCAGGCCTTCATTGCGCCTGAGGGCTACCTGATCCTCTCTGCGGACTACTCCCAGATCGAGCTGAGGATCCTGGCCCACATCTCCGGGGATGCGGCCCTCCTGGACGCCTTTTCGCACGGCGTCGACATTCATACCCAGACGGCATCCCAGGTCTTCGGGGTCGAGCTCGATCAGGTGAGCGAGAACCAGCGCAGGCAGGCCAAGACCATCAATTTCGGCATCATGTACGGCATGGGTCCCCACAAGCTCTCGGGCGAACTCGGCATCAAGCGTGAGGTGGCCAGTCGCTACATCGAACAGTACCTGTCCCGGTACTCCGGGGTGAAGCGCTACATGGACGAGACGGCACAGTCCGCATCCCGCCACGGGTACGTGAAAACCATCATGGGCAGGATCAGGAGCATCCCCGAGATCCATTCCGGCAACTTCAACGAGCGGGAGGGTGCACGCAGGATCGCCATCAACACGCCCATCCAGGGCAGTGCGGCGGATTTCATCAAGATGGCCATGGTCAAGATCCACCGGAGGCTCGAGCCCCTGCAGAGCCGGATGATCCTCCAGATCCACGACGAGCTGGTCTTCGAGGTGAGGGAAGAGGAACTCGATGAGGTGAAAGCCATGGTGGTACACGAGATGGAGCATGCCCATCCCCTCGAGGTGCCGGTGAAGGTGGATGTCGGGGTGGGCAGGAACTGGGCCGAAGCCCACTGAAGAAGACCGGAAACCCGGGGGCAGGACCCGGCCTGCCCCGTCGGGTGATCGATGTTACCGTTTTCCCATGACGCCCCTGGCAATGACGATCCGCATGATCTCGTTGGTGCCTTCATAGATCTGCGTGATCTTGGCATCGCGCATGAGCCGCTCCATGGGGTATTCGCAGCTGTAGCCGTAGCCGCCGAAGATCTGGACTCCCTCGACGGTGGCGTCCATGGCCGTGTCCGAGGCGTACATCTTCGCCTGGGCAGCCTCCTTCTCGAAGGGGAGGTCGTTGCTCTCGAGCCAGGCCGCTTTCAGGATGAGGAGTTCGGAGGCGTCGATCCGGGTCGCCATGTCGGCGAGCTTGAACTGGGTCGCCTGGAAGCTCTCTAGAGGCTTTCCGAACTGGACGCGCTCCTTGGAGTAGGCCACGCACTCGTCCAGGCACGCCTTGGCGATGCCCAGAGCCTGGGAGGCGATGCCGATGCGTCCCGAATCGAGCGTGGTGAGCATCTGCCGGAAGCCCGAGCCCGGGTCTCCCAGGATCGCATCTTTGGGGATGCAGGCATCCACGAACACGAGCTCGGAGGTCCCCGAACCCCTGATCCCCAGCTTCTCCTCGATCTTGCCCACGGTGAAGCCCTCCGTGTTCTCGAGGTCCACCACGAACTGGGTGATCCCCTTGTACCCCTTGGACTTGTCCGTCACGGCCGCCACCACGGCGTACTTCGCGATGTTGCCGTTGGTGATGAACTTCTTCTCGCCATTCAAGATCCAGGAATCGCCGTCGAGCACGGCGGTGGTCTTCATGGCCGCCGGGTCCGAGCCTGCATTGGCCTCGGTGAGCCCGTAGCAGCCGTGGGCCGCGCCTGAAGCCACCGGCGTGTTGAAAGCGACCCGCTGCTCCTCGCTGCCGAACTTGTAGACAGGAAAGCCATAGAGCGAATTGTTCACCGACATGATCACGCCCGTGCTGGCGCACCCCCGGGAGATCTCGGTGAGGATCAGCGCATAGGAGACGTAGTCCATGCCCGCTCCGCCGTATTCGGCGGGAATGGCAACGCCCATGAAGCCGTTTTCCGCCATCTTTCTCAACACCTCGTCGTTGTGGCGGTGGGTTGAGTCGATCTCGGCGGCCAGGGGCTTCAGCTCCTGGTCCGTGAACCGAATCGCCATGTCCTGAACCATCTTGTGTTCATCACTGAGCGAAAAATTCATAGAATCCTCCTCGTTGCGATGTGCCTGAGTCTGTGGCTGGTTTTTCCCAGCAGTTCCTTCACGGAGCACACGATCTCCGTAATGAATGCGAGTTCATTCCTCATACTCCGGAAGAGAATTGCTGTCAACACGAGGACGCAACGGCTCTCCACCGACAAGAATGATCCCGCCGGGAAAGAGGACGCAACGGCTCTCCACCGACAAGAACGATCCCGCCGGGAAAGAGGACGCAACGGCGCTCCACCGTCAAGGGCTATCCCCCCGAGGGGGTGGCTGCTTTGCAGGTCGACCGAGGCAGTGAGCACCGGCCAGTTCCCGCGGGGGTGTCGGGGACTCCCCGGGTGCGGTACGATCCCCGGGTCATGTCAGGACATCGGTGTCGGAGGGAATGACGGCTGCGGGGTGAGCGACGGGTCATGTCAGGGCATCGGTGTCGGGGGCCGTGAGGCCAACTATTGCCTTTACCCGAGCCTTGGATGTGGTATATGAAGGAGGCATGATATCGCACACCATGTCAGAGACAGGAGGAGACAAGACCCTATGAGAAAGGTATTCATCTTCAACCCAGGTCCCGCCGTACTGCCCGAACCGGTTCTCGAAAGCACCAGCAAGGCTGCCCTGAATTTTGCAGGCACCGGCATGTCCATACTGGAAGTTTCCCACCGCTCCAAGGAGTTCGATGCCCTGCTGAACGAGACCATTGACAGGCTGAGAAAGCTCCTCGAAATTCCCGAGAACTACAAGATCCTCTTCCTCCAGGGAGGCGCCAGCCTGCAGTTCGCCATGGTGCCCATCAACCTGCTCGCGCCCGGAACGGTTGCCGACTACGTCGACACCGGAAGCTGGTCGTCCAAGGCCATGAAGGAGGCCCGCAAGATCGGCACGATCAACGTGGCGGCATCGACCAAGGACGAGAACTACACGCGCATCCCCACGGCCTCCGAGCTGAAGTTCACCCCGGAATCCGTGTACTGTCACATCACCTCGAACAACACCATCTACGGAACCCAGTGGCAGAGCTTCCCCGACACGCACGGCGTGCCGCTGGTGGCGGACATGTCATCGGACATCCTCTCGAAGAAGATCGATGTCTCGCGCTTCGGGATCATCTATGCAGGGGCCCAGAAGAACATGGGACCCGCCGGGGTGACCTGTGTCATCATCAGGGACGACTCGTGGACAGAGCCCCGGAGAACACCCCCACCATGCTCACCTACAAGGCCCACGTGCAGGACAACTCCTGCTACAACACCTGCCCGGTCAGTTCCATCTTCGTGGTGCACGAGGTGCTCGGCTGGATCGAGGACCTCGGCGGAATTCCCGAGATGGAGAAGATCAATGCCAAAAAGGCGTCCCTGATCTACGACATCCTGGACGAGAGCGCCTTCTACCGGGGCACGGTGCAGAAGGATTCCCGCTCCCTCATGAACATCCCCTTCAGGCTCCCTTCCGAAGACCTGGAGAAGGAGTTCCTCTCGGGGGCCACGAAGCTCGGTCTCATCGGGCTCAAGGGTCACCGTTCGGTGGGGGGGATCCGGGCGTCCATCTACAACGCCATGCCCATCGAAGGTGTGGAGAAGCTTACGGCATACATGCGGGAGTTTGAACAGAAAAACTCGTAACAGGGTCCCTGACATGAGACCCGAACATCATGATGCTGCCCACCTGGCGTAGCTGATGTCATCGGTGCACCTCCGGGGAACACGGAGGGTGCCCGGTTCCTGTTCGAAGGAGGCACGGGGTATGGTAGAGAACAAAGCAGGGGCGTTGTATCTCTCGATACTCGTGGTCCTGGTGGTGCTCCTCTGTGGCTGCTCGCCCAGGGCAGTCCTCGTCAGATCCATGGAGCCCATCATGGAAGACATGAACCGCTCCATCAACCGCAACACCGACGTCGATCTCGTGCGCGATGCCATGCCCGCGAGCCTCATCCAGCTCGACGGTCTGATCGAGGCGTCCCCGAATACCGCCCTCCTGCTGAAGGCCTCCGAGGGCTACTTCGGCTATGCCTTCGCCTTTGTGGAAGACCAGGACAAGGAGCGCGCCAGCGCGATGTACCTCAAGGCCCGGGACTATGCCCTGCGCATCCTCATGAACAACGAAGACTTCAGGAACAGGCTCTCAAAGCCCGTCCACGAGTTTTCCCCCTCCCTGACGTCCTTTACCAGGAGCGATGTGCCGGCCCTGTACTGGTGCGCAAACACGTGGCTCGCGTGGATATCGCTCAACCTGAAAAACCCCGCGGTGCTCATGGACGTGCCCAAGGTGGAGGCCATGCTGCTGCGGGTGATCGAACTGGACGAGACCTACTACTACGGGTCAGCCCACGCGGCGCTCGGCGCCTTCTACGCGGCACAGCCCCCGACGCTCGGCGGCAGCCCCACAAAGGCACAGCAGCATTTCTCGAAGGCCTTCGAGATCTCCCAGGCGAAGATCCTGTTCGTTCACCTCCTCTATGCGCAGTTCTACACCTACCAGGTCCAGGATCGTGAGCTCTTCGTGAAGACCCTGCAGGAGGTGATCGACACCCCCGTGAACTACTTCCCGGAGATGAACTTTGCAAACGAGGTGGCAAAGAGAAAGGCCAGGGTCCTCCTGAAACACGTTGACGAGTATTTCTGATGCATGAAACCCACCGAGGCTCTTCCAAGAAAAGGGGGCACCAGGTATGAAGAAGATCCTGACACTCACGATCCTCGTTACGATGATGGCAATGGCTCCCGGCAGTGATGTACGTGCCGTAGACGACGCGAAGATCACCATCAAGATCGCCACGCTGGCACCCAAGGGCTCGAATATCATGGATCTCTACGAAGAGATGGCCTCCCGCATCCGGGAAAAGACGGACAATGAAGTCGCCTTCAAGATCTACTGGGGAGGCGTCCAGGGTGATGAGAAGGACGTGATCCGCAAGATCAGGCTCGGCCAGCTCCACGGCGGCGGGTTCATGGGGCCGGGACTCGGGCTCATCGTGCCCCAGGTGCGTGTCACCGAGATCCCCTACCTCTTCAGGAACTACGAGGAGATCGACTACGTGAGGTCGAGGCTCGAGGAGCGGATGAACGTCGCCTTCGAGGAGGCGGGGTTCAAGGTGCTCGGGTGGCTGAACCTGGGATTCGTCTACAACTTCTCCAAGGTGCCCATCACCTCGCTGGAGATCGCGCGGCAGCAGAAGTGGTGGACCCTGGAGGGGGAACCCATCGGACGGGCCGTCTACAGTGCCCTGGGGATCTCCCCCATCTCGCTCTCCATCACCGATGTGGCCACCTCGCTCTCCACGCACCTGATCGACTGTGCCAACTCCACGCCGTACGGTGCCGTGGCGTTCCAGTGGTACACCCGGTTCAACTACATGGGGAATTTCCCCTCGACCAACGTGCTCGGCGCAAGCATCGTGACCAAAAAGGTCTGGGACAGGATTTCCCCCCAGGCCCAGCAGGTGATCATGGAGGAAGCCCGCGCATCCCACGGCGAGATCGTCAAGGCCACCCGTGCCGAAGACGAGGAGTGCCTGAAAATCCTCAAGGACGCAGGCATCACCGTGGTCCACGAGATCGAAAACGAGCACGACATCCAGTTCATCTTCGACGCGGCCAAGAAGGCGCGGGAGAGCCTCGTGGGAGAGCTCTATTCCCAGGAACTCCTCGACCTCACCCTGGCGCTCCTGGAGGAGTATCGGAGGCTGCACCCGGAAAACACCACGGTCATCGGCATCCACTAGGGTCATCCATGGCAACTGCAGGAACGGGGCAGAATCAGGGTTCGGCTGCTCCCGCCTCCAGGGCGGGCAGAATCCTGGATTCTCTGCTGAGCCACGGTGCAAGGATCGAGGATGTGCTTATCGCCCTGTTCCTCGGTGCCATGATCCTGCTCGTCCTGGTCCAGATTGTCCTGCGGAACTGGTATGCAACGGGCATCATGGGCGGTGCGGAGATGGTCCGTCATCTCGTGCTGTGGGTGGCCTTCATCGGTGCGGCGCTGGCGGCCAGGGAAGGCAAGCACATCAGGATCGACCTGGCGGCACGCATCCTCCCCCCCATGATGCGGGACCTCTTCGAGTTCGTCACCACGGTGTTTTCCGTGATCGTCTGCGGCATCCTCGTCTATGCCGCAACGTACTTCGTGCTGATGGACTACCGCAGCGGAACCACGATCGCCTTCTTCTCCCTGCCGGTGTGGATCCTCGAGATCATCATCCCCATCGGGTATCTCCTGGTCACCCTTCGGTTTGTCACCCGGTGCGTGAAGCTCGCGGGCAGACTCCTGAACAGGGCGTGATCCCGTGGCAGCGGCGCTCGTCATCCTCATCGTGCTCATGGCGCTCATGGGTGCCCCGGTGTTCGTGGTGCTCTCCTCCTTTGCCGTCCTTGGCTTTTCGCTCAGCGGGATTCACCATGCCGCCCTGATCGTGGACATCTACAGCCGCTTCTCAAACAACCCCGTGCTCTACACCATCCCCATCTTCACCTTTGCGGGCTACATCCTTGCCGAGAGCAGGGCATCGCTGCGCGTGGTGAGTTTTTCCCAGGCGATCCTGGGGTGGCTCCCGGGCGGGCTCGCCATTGTCTCGCTCGTGGCGTGCGCCTGCTTCACCGCCTTCACCGGGGCCTCGGGGGTGACCATCATCGCCCTGGGAGGGCTGCTCTTCCCGGCGCTCATCAAGGAGGGCTACCCCGAGAAGTTTTCCCTGGGGTTGCTCACCTCCTCGGGGAGCCTGGGGCTCCTCTTTTTTCCGAGCCTGCCCATCATCATCTACGGGGTGGTCGCCGAGACGAGCATCCCCAAGCTCTTTGCCGCAGGGCTCATCCCCGGCGTCTTACTCATCGTGCTCCTGTCGATCTACAGCATGGTCATAGCCGGCAGGGAGAAGATCGTGCGGCCCCGGCTCTCCCTCAAACAGATCCTGGCCACGGCGAACGCCGCCAAGTGGGAGCTCATCATCCCGGTCATCCTCGTGGTGGGCATCTTCGGCGGGTTTGTCACCCTGGGCGAGGTGGCTTCGATCATGGTCGCCTACGTGCTCATCGTCGAAGTGCTCATCCACCGGGACATCTCCCCGGGCAGGGTCCCGGGCATCATGAAGGAGAGCATGGTCCTGGTGGGGGGCATCTTCATCATCTTCGGCTCCGCCCTGGCGCTCACCTCGTACCTGATCGACGCCGAGATCCCCCTGCTGGCGCTCAACGTCATCCAGGCACACATCTCTTCCAAGGTCGTGTTCCTCATCGCGCTCAACATCTTCCTGCTCCTGGTGGGCTGCATCATGGACATCTTCTCCGCGCTCGTGGTGGTGGTTCCCCTCATCGTGCCCATTGCGCTGAGCTACGGGGTCGACCCCGTGCACCTCGGGATCATCTTCCTGGCGAACCTGGAGATCGGCTACTGTACGCCGCCGGTGGGGATGAACCTCTTCATCTCTTCCATCAGGTTCAACACCTCGGTGATCGAGATCTACCGGGCAACCATCATCTACATCCTGATCCTGTTCATCGGCCTCATGGTGATCACCTATGTCCCCTTCCTGAGCCTCTTCCTCATCGAATACTTCGGGATCGTCTAGTACCGGGAGATCAGGTAATGTCCAGGAGCTCGATGTCGAAGACCAGGGTCTTTCCTGCGAGGGGGTGGTTGGCGTCCAGCCTGATGGATTCTTCGAAGATGCCGGTCACCACCACCGGCACCTCGTGGGAGTCATCGTCGATGATCTTGAGCGGCATGCCGATCTCCGGCGAGATGTCGTCGGGAAAGTATTCGACGGGCATCTCGATGACGAGGTCTTCGTTGTAGAGCCCGTAGGCATGATCAGGGGCGATGGAGATGGTCTTCATCTCTCCGATGGCCATGCCGATGATCCCGTCTTCAAATCCCGGGATCACCTCGTTTTCCCCGATGGTGAACACGAGGGGGGAACGGCCCACGGAGGTGTCGAACTTTTTTCCGTCTTCCAGGCGCCCCGTGTAGTGGACTTTGATGAGGTCTCCATTTTTTGCCTTCCGGTCCATCACCGAACCCCTTTTCGATCGGAATCGGCATAAACGCTACCAGAGAAGGCACTCGATGGCAAACGGAAAATCCGTCTTGGCCAATGGCAGAAGCTGCAGTATACTCAACCGAAGAATAATACACCGGGGAGGAGAAAAACACACCGGGGAGGAAAGGAGAGTGTCCATGTCGGCAATCGAGGTCCGGATGGAAGACCATGTTGCAATCCTCACCATGAACAGCGGTGAGAACAGGCTGAACGCAGACTTCATCGGAGAGTTCCTCGCAGGGCTCGACACCGTCGAGCACGAGACCGAGGCCAGGAGCCTCGTCGTCACCTCCGGCCACGAGAAGATCTTCAGCAACGGCATCGACCTGGACTGGCTCATGCCCCTGGCCCTTGCGGGAGAGACCGATCAGATCAAGGCGTTCTGCTACCGGCTCAATGAGCTCTACAGGAGGATCCTGCTGTTTCCCATGCCCACCATCGCCGCGATCTCGGGGCATGCCTTTGCCGGGGGGGCCATCCTGTGCTGCTGTTTCGACTTCCGGTTCATGCGTTCCGATAGAGGGTTCTTCTGCTTCCCGGAGGTGGATCTCGGCATTCCCTTCTGGCCGTCCATGGTGGCCCTCGTGAAGAAGGTGATCCCCTCCTACCTGCTGGACGAGCTCTACTTCCTGGGAAGCCGGATCACCGGGGCTCAGTGCGAGGAGCACCGCCTCGTGCGCAAGGCCGTTCCTTGCGAAGCGCTGATGGACGAAGTCCTGGCCTTTGCAAGAGTCCTGAACAAGGGCCGGGCATCCTACCAGGCGCAGAAGGAGCGGATGAATGCGTCGATCATCCGCATCCAGGAGGAAGAAGACCCTGCGGTCATCGAAGCAGGAACGATCTCCGTGTGATGCCGGCGAGGCGCCCCTGAAGGCCTGCGGAGGCACACGGGCGTTCACCCGACGGGCGAATCGTGGTAGAGGGGGGTATCAGGGGTACGTTCAGCAGGGCTGTCCCTGCTGTCATGTCGTGGGGAGGGGACTATGGCGGAAAAAACCCATATCATCGCAATCGATTCCGGGACCCAGAGCATCCGGGCAGTACTCTTCGATCTGAAGGGAAACGAACTGGCCATCGAGCAGGCCCAGTTCGAGCCCTACTTCTCGTTGCAGCCTGGCTGGGCTGAGCAGAGCACCGACGATTACTGGGCCAAGCTCTGCAGGGTTACCAGGGGGCTTATGGCAAAGGTCACCATCGACCCGGAGTCCATCGCTGGGGTGGGCATCACCACCCAGAGGAGCACGGTCATTCCCATGGACCGTCAGGGCAATGCGCTCCGGCCCGCCATCATCTGGCTCGATCAGCGCAGTGTCTCCAGCCCTCCGCCGCTTGGAACCCTGGGAACGATGCTCTTCGGGATCGCCGGGCTGCTCGATGCCATCAGGTATGCCCAGCGGCACTCCATCTTCCTGTGGCTTCAGCTCAACGAGCCGCACCTCTATGAAAAAACACACAAGTTCGTCCAGGCCTCCGGGTTCTTCGTGCGCAAGCTGACCGGCGAGTTCCACGATTCCTTGGGCATGGTCACCGGGATCTGGCCCTTCGAGTACAAGAAACTCAGGTGGTATCCCATGGAGCTCGCCTACACGCCGCTTGGCATCACCAAAGACCAGTGTGTGACCCTGTTCTCGCCTGACGAGGTGCTGGGCACCATCACGCGCGAGGCATCCGAGCAGACATCCCTGCCTGAGGGGCTGCCCGTGGTGGTGGGGGCCGGAGACAAGCAGAGCGAACTGTTGGGAGCCGGCGCCATCATCCCCAACATCGCGGAGATCAGCTTCGGAACGGCAACGGCCATGCACGTGATCACCAGGAAGTACCTCATGGACAAGGACATGCAGTTTTTCACCTGGCCCTCGGCCGTGCCCGGTGCCTGGGATCTCGAGATGTTCATCTACCGGGGATTCTGGATGATCACCTGGTTCAAACAGGAATTCGGCATGCGGGAAGCAATCGAGGCACAGAAGCTCGGCATTGCCCCCGAGGTGGTCTTTGACGAGGTCATCAAAGAGATCCCGCCGGGGTGCATGGGTCTCATGCTCCAGCCCTACTGGTCGCCCATGGTGTACAACAAGTGTGCCAAGGGTTCCATCGTGGGCTTCGGGTCCGTGCACACCAGGGCCCATGTCTACCGGGCCATCCTCGAGGGTATCGGGTTCGAGCTCAGGCGCCTCTCCGAGGTGGTGATCAGGAAGACCGGGATCCCCTTCACCGAGATCCGCGTGGGCGGCGGAGGGTCCAAGAGCGACGTGGCCGTGCAGATCGCGGCCGACATGTTCGGGCTGCCCACCTCCCGCATGGCCACCTCGGAAATATCGGCACTGGGCGCCGCCATTGACACGGCCCTGGCCACGGGGCTCTACTCAACCGTGGAAGAGGCGGTGGCAGCCATGGTGCACACGGGGAAAACCTTTGAGCCGGACATCAGGAGCTGCGCGGTCTACAACGACCTCTACCAGGATGTCTACACGAAGCTCTATTCCGTGCTCGAGCCCATCAACACGAAGATCGCGCAGATCACGGGCTACCCGGAAGAAACATAGGTCTGCCCTCCCGGCGCTCTCTGGCCCTGCAGGGGAGACCGCTGGTAAGCAGTGGTATGAGGCACGGGAAAACACTACGGTCCGTTCACACGCAGGGCCCTGTTCCCCCGCATGACCCTGTTTCCCAACTGCATCCATGAAAAAAAATTTTGTGGTTCGCGGCCCGTTTCATGACCTCCTGAAAACAGGAACGATATTGTCCGCAATGCTTCTAAGATGCTAATATAACAGAAAATAATCGTCCTTGACATTCAGCCTCCCCTCACGCAGAGTAAGAAAAACGGTGCTTTTTTCCCATGGATTGAGATGAGAGGTTTTGCTGGGGCAAGAATAGGAGCATTCGCTGCACTCCTGTGCATCCTCCCTGGACTTGTCTTCGCAGCGGTTGTCCGCATCAGCTGGAACGACAACACGGAATCCAACCTCGCCGGCTACAAGGTCTACTGTGGAACCGCTTCAGGCTCCTACGGCTCGGTGCTTAACGTGGGCAGGAACAACCGCGTCGACATCAGCGGGTGCCAGGAGGAGCAGACCTACTACTTTGTGGTAACCGCCTACAACACCTCGCGCCTGGAGAGCGGCTTTTCCCAGGAGGCCTCCATCACCATCCCGGTTCAGCCCACAGGGTTTTTCCACACCTTTATCCGGTATTTCATCTCCGCCTTCGAGTGGGTCTTCAGGATCGACCCGGAGGTGCCGCTCTACGGTCTCGATGAGTTCGCAGCTTTCTCGCAGGCGCCTAATCCCGTGCCGTCGAGCGCCATAACCGTCAGCAGCTCGACCACCCCGGCCGAGCCCGAGGATGCCCGGGAGGCCGCCCAGTGGGGCCTGCCCGTGCGGGATGTGGTCATGGATCTCCTGGGGGACGTCGATCTCGATGCGCTCTTTCCCGGCGGGTTTTACTACTTCCTGCCCCTGGACGAACTCTGTCCCTTGATCCTCGAGGGCTCCCTGGTCCCCTGTGAGACCGGGTGCTTCCACTACCTCGTCTACGACGAGCTGGGAGACCCCGCGGAGATCCTCAGGGTCTCCGTTGCCGAAGAGATCTCGGCGTTGCAGGTGCTCAAGCCGTGGTCGTGGCTGGACCTCGTGGATGCGGCCTGCGGCATCGGTGTGACCATCCCTGCCCAGGGTCTCTCCTTCCCGGTCCCCGTCGCCGTAGGCTGGGGCGGAGAGGATCGTTTTCCTGCGTCCTCCCTGCTCCCACAAGGCAGCACCGTGGTGGAATTCGACCTCCTGCCCTATGGGCTGATCCTCGAAGAGCCTGCCGAGATAGGCGTCCTGCTCGAAGGTGCAAACCCGCGGGCGCAGCGCTATGACGAGGAGACAGAACGCTGGATCGAGCTCGAGGGGGTCGGCTCCCGGGACGGCGTGGTGGCGTTTTCCACAGAGGTCCTCGGCAGGTTCTCGGTCTCCACCAGCCCCGAGCCACGCGATAAGGAGTATGACCTCCCCGGCATCTCGTGCTTCATCGGGAGCGCCTTGACCGGGGACGGTTCGGCGGCCTGGATGCTCGCGCTTGTCCTTGGCCTGGGAATTGGCTGCTTCTTACGGCTCAGAAAGATCTGAGTGTTCTTTTCGAGAGACCTGCTCAGCCGTATCCTCACCGGATCCGACGCACGGCCCGAAGGAAACCCGGTCCCCCATGTCCTGATCCGGAGCAGGTTCCCTTGTCTTGACCCATTCCCTGTCCAGTGGTTAATGCAAAGCCCCGTCACCTAAAAAGACTGTCAGAACAGAAACATGGGGTACGAGTCCGGGTTCTTGCCGAAGCAGGTGAGGTCATCGATCTTGTGGAGCTTCTCCCCCCGAAGCAGCGCAAAGAGGGTGCGCTCAACCCCGATGCCGCCGCCGAAGGTCTCCGGGAAGTAGGGTTTCCCGTGTTCGTCCTTCATGGCAACCGCGGTGAGGAAGGGGCCGTAACCCTCCAGGGCCTGGATGTTCACCAGGGTGCCGTCAACGAACACCGGGCGCTCGGTGATGATGCGGTTGTCGATGAGCCGCTCGATGATGGGCTCATAGAGCCACTCCCGGATGGCTCCCGAGAGGATCTCCAGGGCGGGCATCCACGTGCTGGTCTTCCTGATGAGCGCCTTGGCGCAGATGTCGTAGTTGTAGATCATGTCCGAGGTGAAGGACGTCAGAGGCAGCTTGCTGCCGTCGGGCAGGATGTAGGGGTAGATGAGATCGTAGTTCTCCCGCATGAGGCCCAGGACCCAGTAGAACTGCGAATCGAGCTCTTCGCCTGCCTTTGCCTCGGCCTCCTTCCTGCCGTAGCTCGCCTTGATCTCGTCCATCTTCAGACGCGGGAAGGGCTGCTTCGGTTCCATGAGCGCCACGCCCAGGGCCTTGAGGTCGTCCTCGTTCGTCTCGAGGATCGCCGTAACCGCAGCGATGATCATGCGCTCGAAAAAGTCGATGGCCCGCTCGAGATCCTCTTTCAGGAGCTCCTTTACTTCTGTGGTTTTGTGCTTGTACATCTCGAAGTCCACCCCGCGGTTGCGCCTGAGCTCGACGTCGATCTGGGAGAAGTCGATGAGGTACTTGCCCCGCTGCTGGCGGAGCGGGCTCTCGATCTCGAGGCGGATGTTGGGCGAGTCCACGAAGAGCCCCTTGATCTTCGGGTTGAAGCACGCGAGGAACTTGCTGTAGATCATGGAGTGGGTGGTCACGTAGGGCATGCCCTTGTAGTGCACGGTGGGCGTGTGCTCCACGTCGTGGGCGAGCGGGTCGGTCACCGGGCTCATCTGCACCTTTTCCATGTTGAACAGGCCTTCGGACGCCAGGAACGAGTGGATGGCGCCCACCATGGTGGTGCGGATCGCCATGGCGGAATACAGGGCCTCGCTCAGCCACTTGCCCACGTACTGCTCCCTGATGAATTCCTCGAGGCTCGTGCCTGCCTGCTCCAGCGCTGCCTGGAAGTGGAAGAGATCCTCGCTGATCAGCCCCATGTGTGCCTCCTGAAGAAAATATCGTTGTTTTTTCTGATCTGCCGTTCCCGCCTGCCTCCAGTTTCCTTGCTCTTCTGCGGGGTACGGAATGCCCCATCATACTGATTTTTCAGCCAATTGCAAGCCCTTCCCCGGCCGTGATCACACCCCGGGGCATATCCAGAGAATCCCTGTCAGGAGGGCCCTGCCTCTGTGGCCGGGGAACCTGTGCATGCACGGGCGGGTGCCCGGCTCATCTCGCCTCTGGACAAACCCGGGAAGATGTGATCTGAGGAGGGAGAGTGCCGCTGTGCTTCCCGGTGTGGGGCTTACTGGCTGTGTTGCAACCAGGACACCTGAACCCTTCCGGGGGATATGCGGTGCAAGACAGGGGAGAGGAGAACATCCATGGTCGCATGCAGTTCACGGGACGAGGTTTTCACGTTTGTAAGGGAAAAGAAGGTGAGCTTCATCCAGCTCTGGTTCACCGACGTGCTCGGCAGGCTCAAGAGCTTCAGCATCACGCCCGATGTCCTCGAGGAGGCACTGGACGAGGGCATGGGGTTCGACGGCTCCTCCATCGAGGGCTTTGCCAGGATCGAGGAGAGCGACATGATCGCCCGACCCGACCCCGCCACCTTCCAGCTCATCCCGTGGCGGCCCGACGACCTGCCCGTTGCCCGCATGTTCTGTGACATTTTGAATCCTGACGGCAGCCCGTATGAAGGGTGCTCGCGCCATGCCCTCAAGCGCGTGCTGGCAAAGGCCTCGGCCATGGGGTTTACAAGCTACCTGGGCCCCGAGCTCGAGTACTTCTACTTCGCCTCCGACCACACTCCCGAGATCCTTGACAGGGGCGGCTACTACGACGGCGTGCCCGTGGACCGCGGCCTGGACCTCAAGCGCGAGACCATCTTCGCCCTGCAGAAGATGGGGATCAAGGTGGAGTACTGCCACCACGAAGTGGCCCCCTCCCAGCACGAGATCGCGCTCAAGTACGCCGATGCGCTCACCATGGCGGACACGGTCATGACGTACCGCACCGCGGTCAAGGAGATCGCGAGGAAGTTCGGGGTGTATGCCACCTTCATGCCCAAGCCCATCGGCGGCATCAATGGCAGCGGCATGCACGTGCACCAGTCGCTCTTTAATGGCGGCGAAAACGCCTTCTTCGATTCGGCAGACCCCTACCAGCTCTCAACTGTTGCCAGGCACTACATCGCCGGGATCCTCAGACACGCCCGGGAGATTACGGCGGTCACCAACCAGTGGATCAACTCATACAAGCGCCTCGTCCCCGGGTTCGAGGCCCCGGTCTACGTTTCCTGGGCGCGCCGCAACCGCTCGGCCATGGTGCGCGTTCCCATGTACAAGCCCGGCAAGGCGAAAGCAACCCGCATGGAGTTCCGCGCCCCTGACCCTGCCTGCAACCCCTACCTGGCCTTTGCCGTGCAGATCGCCTCCGGCCTCAAGGGGATCGAGGAGCGCTATCCGCTTCCAGAGCCCATCGAGGAGGACATCTTCGAGATGGACGAGAAGGCCCGGGAGCGCGCCGGCATCGTGTCGCTGCCCGGAAACCTCTTCGAGGCCACCCTGGAGGTGAGCATGAGCGAACTCGTGAAAGACACGCTGGGGGATCACATCTTCGAGAAGTTCGTGGAGAACAAGAAGCGGGAGTGGGACCAGTTCAGGACCCACGTGAGCGCCTTCGAGATCGAGCGCTACCTGCCGGTGCTCTGAGAACACCCGTAAAGAAGATAGGTGGTGAGAAGGAAAAACAGCTTGAGCAGATGAAAAACATATAGTATAAACAAGAGCACGCTCAGGTCTACAACTGCAATTTAAACGAGGAGGAATTATGAGGAGATACACATCTTCCATTCTTTTAGCACTGATTCTGCTCATCATGGGAACAACGCCTGGTTTATCAGACGATTACGGTGTCTATGACTGGGGGACTACCGGGGTGTACGACACCGATGTCGTGGAGAACATCCTCCAGATAACTGCGTCACCGTATCGTGACCGCGTCCAGTGCTGGGGATCGAACCCCTGGAGCCCGGACGGACGATGGATCGTGTACCAGTCCCGAAGGGGCCCCTACTGGAGTGACTCCAACGAGATCTGCATCATGCGCTTCGACGGCACGGGCTGGCAGCAGCTCACCTTCAACGACACGTGCGACTCCCACGCCAGCTTCACCCCAGATGGCGAGCGGATCGTGTTCCAGCGGAAAAACCCGGATACATACGAGGCGGAGATCTGGATCATGGACACCGACGGCAGCAACCAGACCAACCTCAGCATCCGTCATGCCGGCCAGGGCCCGGTAGCCCTTGGTGAGCCTGAAGCAAAGCCCATGGTGAGCCCCGACGGCACCATGATCGCGTTTCACAACGGAGAAGGGGATGATGAAGAAGGATCGCTCTGGGTCATGAACATCGATGGGACAAACCCGGTGATGATTACGGGAACCCTTGAGCGGTGCTCCAAGCACAGCTGGAGTCCCGACTCTGCCTGGGTCCTCTTCAATAGCCGCTCCCCGGTCACGGGAAACAGCAAGATCTTCAAGGTCCGTACCGACGGATCGGGCCTGACCATGCTGTCCGACGACGAGGCAGGAGTCTGCGAGAACTGGGCGGTCTGGAGCCCCAACGGCAGGCACATCGCGTACCACAGAAATGACAAGCGCGGATCATATAACGTGCACTACCTCTGCATCATGAACCCCGACGGCACGGGAAAAGAGGAACTGGTGAGTGAGATCGAGCAGTGGCCCTCAGGTGGTACGGTGTGCGGACCCAAATCCTGGAGCCCGGACTCGCGGATCATTCAGTTCAAGAAATACAGCTACAGCAATTACCGGAGTTCCATCTACCTCTATGTCTTGGGAACGGACGAGGTTGTCCGCCTCACCGACGGCACGTACGATGACCGCAGGGCCTGGTTCAGCCCCACACGGCCCTATCGCATCCTGTTCCAGGACCCTGCAGGACGAGCCAGGGACAACAACTCGTATCATGATCTCCTCATGATCAATTTTGTAGCAGCGTCAGATGCTGATGATCCTGAAGATACCGATCTCTCGGAATATCTCGACCTCATAGGCATTCCCCACGAAGGATCCTTCGGTGAAGACAGTATCGTGGAGCGCAAGAAAGACAGCGACAAGGTGCTGGGAATTGACTGCTTCATCACCGCAGCGGCCCCTGGATCATTCTCCGCTGTGCCGATCGTCGCCATGGTCCTCGGCTTGGGCATCGCGCTTCTCAGGAGGCGCTCCGAATAGGATCTTCGTTTCCTGAACAATGAAACCACGCTCTATCAGGCGGGGCAGGAGAGATCCTGCCCCGCCTTCTCTATGCCTGGAAGACCACCACTCCTCTCATACACCAATGATGACCCTGCGATGACTGTACACAACCCTCCCAGGAAACCTGTCTATCCCAGGTGAAGGCAATGACACCTGAAGATCGAGCCTGATCGTCCTGCTCTGGTTTATGCCAAGGAAATAATGCACAGTGGCTGCAGATCTGTAAGGTTTGATCATGCTCGTCCATACGTTCAGGAAGCGTGATGGTCGGATGAACAGTGAGGCTCCTCGCTGTTCAGGGGAAACCGCACCTCAAGACGAGAATATAAGCCTCATGATGCCGTTGGGTTTCGTTGCAGGGTCTCTTCACGCAGGACACAGACGCTGGTTGCACTGATCATTGATCCCTGTAATCGGAAACTCAATCAACTGGCGAACCAGGCAAGAGGATACGCCAGCCCGTAAATCCTGAGTTGGGTCAAGAGCTTGTCACATCAGGAATGATTGACCTACTGGTTCGTTTCTGGACTGAAGGTATACTGGGCTTCATTGGTACCCGGCCACAGTGGAAACGGGAAGGGTGCACAACGGGAAGGATCGCTCCTGGTGAAATAGAACTTTGGTGTGACTGGCTCTTGTTCAGGGAGCAGTGAGCCGTTTATCAGCATTGGCGTGGGGCAGGACAAGATCGACCATGCAAGGGGATTGCGTGAAGGCAGGTGAACTCTGATGGATGCATTGGCACTTCCATGACGTACGGTCACGCAGGTGAGTTGGTGACCCCTCTGGCGGATAAAAAAAAGGGGGAATGCCGCTCATGCGGCAATCCCCCCGAGGTGTTTTACAGTAATGTACGTGCTGCGAGCTTAGAAGCTCAGAGCGGTGCCCGGCTCGAGGTAGAGGTACAAGTAGCTGGAGCCGTCGAGGATGATCTCCTGGTACCAGGCGCCTGCTGCATAGAGGTAGCCGTCAGAGTTTGCATCCCACTCGTTGTAGTACCAGGGCACGAGGTTGGCATCCGTGAGCTGGTAGTAGCCCTGGCCCTGGTAGAAATCGAGGTAGTATTCACCCCAGTTGTTGTCGCTGATTGCAAAGGTGACAACGGTGGCTGGATCCCAAGTGGTTGCCGGCGCACCGAGCTGTGCAATGATGTCGGCAGCGCTGTAGTAGATGGGGGTGATGGTGAGCTGGGTGCCCGTGGTGTCCCAGGCAACGGTCCAATCTTCGATCGGGTACACATAGCCTGCGTCGGTTACTGCGGCATTGCCCGAAGAGGTGGCAACAACATAGAACCCAGCCCATACATCCACTGCCCACTTGGTGGAGCGGCGGTCCGTGGCCATGGCCTCGCTGAAGGTCACGACGAACTCGGAAACCTGACCGCTCAGGACGTCGTCGTAGATGATGTCGAGATCGGCATCGGCGTCGATCTGGGTGATGTACGGGGCAACGATGTCCCTGAACGGATCGTACTCGAGCCAGACGATGATGCCGGCCAGGTCTTCGTAGCAGCCGATCTGGCAGCCCACGCTCATGTCGCCGCAGGAGCTCGGAGAACCTGCAACCACAGAAGTGACATAGGTGTAGTTGGCCTTGGTCACCTGGAGGTAGTAGCTCTGATACGGGGGCAGCTGAGTGAAGGAGAAGGCGCCCGTTGCACCGGTGGTGGCGCTCGCAAAGAAGTCACCGCCGATGAAGAGTTTCACAGTGGCGTCTGCCAGGGGCGTGGTTGCCACGGTGGAGGCGTCGAGCACGGCACCGGAGATGGATGATGCAGCCGGGCCTGCCTGGAAGTACACCGAAGAGGCGAGCTTGTCCACCGGTGTGCTGGCGCCGCTGCCGCTCTCGGTGAAATCTCCTGAATAATAGTTGTAGTTGTACCCGTCATACAGGTCTTCGTAGCCAACCCAGGCGGTTTCTATCAAGGAGAACCCGCCGTAGGCTGCCGGGAGGGTGGCCACCACATAGTAGCTGTCATAGCTGGCCGGCACGTTGTTGAAAGAGAACATGCCTGACGCATCCGTGGTCACCTTCTTCACGCTGCCGGAATAGGCCACTGCAACAACCGCACCCTGGACCGGTGTAGATGCACAGTCATCCATCACGATGCCCGATATGGAGCCCGTGGGTGCAAAGATATCCGGGTTGGGGTTGACCACCGTGTTGCTCTTGTCCCCTTCGGAACAGCCGGCAATCATAAGACCGAACGTGAGTAAAGCAAATAATACCAATAACCTTTTTGACATATTCTTTCCTCCTCTATTTAATCGTCTTTGTTTTTTGGTTTCCATGAATCCTCACCTGAAGCCAATTCCTCCATGCACACGATAATGAATGTCTGATACATTATAGGTAGCGCAGGGGCTTTGTCAACAGGAAATCATCAGGATTTGTGAGACCTTTGACCTTGATCATGATTTTTTTCTCGTTCGAGTTCTCGCCTCCCCACATGAAATAGTCCTGCATACGGATAATTTTTTCAGACACCGCTGGTTCGGGGACTGACAAGCAACCAGCATGCCAGAATTCGATATTCAATGAAAACAGTGAGATGGAGCGGTGTTCTCCCCGGTGTGTTGAAAAACATCCACAGCGCCCGGTCAAAAATGCACCAGCGAATCAGCGGGCAGGCACCGGTGCTCAGCGCAAAAAGCACGCCTTGCAAAGGAGGGAAACCTCTGCTAGAAAAAAACCGGTTGCCGGAGTGGTGGAACTGGTAGACGCGTCGGACTCAAAATCCGAT
>DSBG01000145.1 GCA_011046135.1 Deltaproteobacteria bacterium | reverse complement strand
CAGCGGGCAGGCACCGGTGCTCAGCGCAAAAAGCACGCCTTGCAAAGGAGGGAAACCTCTGCTAGAAAAAAACCGGTTGCCGGAGTGGTGGAACTGGTAGACGCGTCGGACTCAAAATCCGATGGATGCAAGTCCGTGGGGGTTCGATTCCCTTCTCCGGCACCAGCCTTTTTACTCCTGGACAAGATGATGATGTGCAGTGCCTCGTAACGCTCTGTGCCGGTGAAGTATCAGTTGCCCCAGGAGGACTCTCAGGGCATCCGGAGAAGAAACTCTACCAGCCCGATATGCCGAGGGAGGAGGCGAGAAGAGGCACGAGCCAGATCCCCAGGTTTCCCGTGCCGTGGATCACGAACGCTGCCCAGATGCTCCCCCGCCACTCATACACCACGGCAAAGAGGATCCCGCCCGCGAGCTGCACGGGCGAGAACACCCCGTGGGCAGAGGCGAACACGAGCGCGGAGACGATCACGGCCCCGATCACGGGCAGGCGTCTTTTGAGCCACGTGTAGAACAGCCCCCGGAAGAAGAGTTCTTCTGCGAGGGGTGCCGCAACGCAGGCCACCGCAAAGAACAGCCAGGGGTCTAACGGGCGCTGTGCTATGAGCAGCCGCGGCAGGTACCCGGCGCCGAAGATCAGCCGGGCCAGCATCTCGGCAGCGAGCACCGCGGCCCCGATGCCCAGGGCAAGGGCACATCCCATGGCAAGCTCCCGCAGTATTGATGAAGCCCGGATGCCGCAGCGGGAAAAGGCGAAGACGAGGACAGCCAGCACCTGGATGCTCCTCACAACGAGCGTGTACAGGAGCGGATCGATCCCCACAGAGGGGTAGAGGGCCCGGGAGATGACCTCCAGGACAAAGACAGCGATGATGAGTGCGGGTACGCGGTCCATGGGTGTCCCTGTTCTATACCTGCTCGTGGCCGGAGGGCACAAGCACGAAAACATGGGGTGACGGGAGTGAACAGGGCCGGGGCTCGGCTTTGTGGAACCGCCCGTGGCCACTCCGGTGAGAAAGAAAATTGACGGGCGCGCCGGCGCTGGCGTATACTTCTCTTTCATGAAACGGGTAGTGATCGGCACCGCGGGGCACGTGGACCACGGCAAGACCTCGCTCATCAAGGCTTTGACGGGCGTCGACTGCGACCGTCTCAAGGAGGAGAAGGAGCGCGGGCTCACCATCGAATTGGGCTTCACCTCCCTGCTGCTGCCCACGGGCGAGCGTGTGGGTGTGGTGGATGTGCCCGGCCACGTGCGGTTCATCCGGCACATGCTCTCGGGTGCCTCGGGGATCGACCTGGTGCTCCTGGTGATCGCCGCAGACGAGGGCGTGATGCCCCAGACCAGGGAGCACGTGCAGATCTGCCAGCTCCTGGGGGTTGAAAAGGGCCTGGTGGCGCTCACCAAGACCGACCTGGTGGACGACGACCTGAGGGGACTCGCCCTGAGTGATGTGCAGGAGTACCTCGAGGGAACCTTTCTCTCAGGCGCGCCCATCATCCCGGTGAGCTCCACCACGGGAGAGGGCCTTCAGGAGCTCCTGTCCGTGATCACCACCCTCGTGGACGAGGCGCGCGAGCGCCGGCTCACGGGCATCCCCATCCTGCCGGTGGACCGGGTCTTCAGCATCAAGGGCTTTGGCACCGTGGTCACCGGGACGCTGGCCCGGGGCACGTTCACCGAGGAACAGGAGGTGGAGGTGCTTCCCTCGGGCCGGAAGGCGAGGATCAGAAACCTCCAGGTGCACGACCAGGATGTCTCCCAGGTGTATGCCGGCATGCGCACCGCCGTCAACCTCGTGGGTGTGGGCGTGGAAGAGATCTCCCGGGGAGAGTGGGTGGTTCCCTCGGGCGTCTTCAGTCCCACCCGGGTGATCGATGCGGAGCTCACCCTCATCGGCAAGCCCAGCCGGGGAGGCGTAAAACTCCACCTCGGGGCCGCGGAGGTCGCGGGCCAGGTGCGGATCTCTCCTGAGAAAGAGGTGGACTACGCCCGCATCAGGCTGCAGGAGCCCATCATCGCCTCCCACGGCGACCGCTTTATCCTGCGCAACATCTCGCCGGCTGCCACCATTGCAGGCGGCCGGGTGCTCAACCCCCACCCGGTCCGCAGGTTTTCCCCGGAGGTGATGGAAGACCTTGCAGATGAGGACGATCTCCGGCGCATCACGGGCATTGCCCGGGACGCGGGCCTGCACGGGTTTTCCCGCAAGGACCTCGAGGCCGTCTTCCCCGAGCTCGGATCTCGGCTGGAAAAGCTCCTGCTCGAGGCGCTGAGCACAGGCGAACTCATCCGGTACGATGCGGCAGGGGATCTCTTCGTGCACGCCAGCTATGCGGAGAAGCTCAAGGCCCTCCTCAAGGCCGAGGTCACGCTCTATCACGACCGGAATCCCTCCTTGGCCGGTATCTCCCGGGAGCACCTCAGGAGCGCGCTGAAATCAGGGGTCGGCCCCAAGCTCTTCCACAAGGTGCTCCAGGACCTCGTGAAGAAGAACGTTCTTGCAGAGACCGGGCCCACCATAAAGCTCCCTGATTTCACCCCGAGCCTCGGCAACAGGCTCGAAGGACTGAGCGCCCGGGTGCTCGAGCAGCTCGACACGGGCGGGCTCGAACCGCCCGGGGTCGCCGAGATCGCCGGGCGGCTCGGCATATCCATGAAGGAGATCGACGAGATCCTGAAGTTTCTCTCATCCAAGGCCCGCGTGGTCAGGATCAAGGACGAGATCTACCTCAGTGCAGCCCACGAGAGCCGGCTCAAGGAGACGGTGCGGGACTTCATCGTGAAGCACTCCTCGCTCGCCCCCACCGACATGAAGGCGCTCTTCGGGCTGAGCAGGAAGTTCGCGATCCCCTACCTCGAGTACCTCGACAGGATCCACTTCACCTTGCGGGTGGACAATGTCCGCAAGCTCGCAGGGCAGAAGTGAACCGGATCAGGAGCGTATCGGCACGATGGGTTCTATGATTTTTTGGGTGGTCTGAAATTCTTCACCAGGAGCGCCCGTTCCCTGAGCTTGAGGGTGAAATACAGCGGGCTGAGCATGAGCACCCTGATGATTTCGCGCTTGGTCATGCGCCATCCTTTCTCGTGGTGGAGGTTTTCCCCAGGCTTTCTCTATGCGCAAACCGTGCCAGAAGAGTGTGGATCAGTGATATCAGTGCCTTAGCCAGAAGAGGGATCCCGCGCAGACTGCACAGTGTTGCATTTTTGATGCTCAGGTGTGCCCCCGGGGAACAGGGACACCCGGAAGTGCACGGTTCGTAAGGCACCCGAGCACAACAGCGGTTACCGGGGGCAGGCCTCCCTGATGAGCTGCTCGATCTCACTGTCGAGGCCCAGCCCCGAGAACTGGTCTCGCAGCTGCTGGAAGCGCCTGCAGGCAGCATCCGGGTTTTTGTTCCTGAGGTAGAACCTGCCGATGGAGAGGTGGTGCTCTGCCAGGAGTCTCCGTGCATCCGTCAGCCGCTCGCGGGCCTCTCCAGCATGGGGAGATTCAGGATAGGCAGCCAGGAAGGTCTCGAAGGTCTCGATGGCCTTCACGGTCTGGCTCTGGTCCAGATCGAAGGAGAGTCGCTGCTGAAAGTGACACATGCCGATCCTGAACAGGCTGTAGGGGGCACCCGGGTCCGTGGGAAAGAGCAGCCGGTATTCCCCGTAGTAGCGCAGCGCCTCATCGTAGAGTTCGTTGTCGAAGTGGAGGTCGCCCAGCGAGAGCAGAGCCTGACGGGCGAGTTCGTGGCCGGGGTGGTAGGTCCTCACCTCCATGAAAGCGTCCGTGGCCTTTTCCACCCTGCCCCTGGCCGCGAGATCCGTGGCTGTCTGGAACAGTTCTTCGGCAGGCCGGACAGCATCCCGGTCGTGGGCGCATCCGGCGCAGAGCGCCACCAGGAAGAGCCCGGCGATGATGAGCATGTGCTTCATGAGAACAGGACCATAGGATATTCTGCGGCGAACATCAAGGCTGTATTTCCAGCACCTGGGAGCCCCTGACCGTGAGGACGAAGATGACCTTGTCCGACGTGCCGTCGCTGAAGAACGAGGTCGCTCCCGTGATGCCGGGATAGTCCTTGAGGGACGCAATGCCCTCGCGCAGCTGCGCTCTCGTGACTGGCCCGCCGTCGATGAGGTTCTGGAGGATGACGGCCGTGTCATAAGCGCTCGCCTCCCAGACCGAAGGGGGATAGCCAAAGGTGTAGTAGAAGGAGTCGGCGAAATCCTGCACAAAGCCGATCTGACTCTCCAGGAAGAACCCGCTCACGAATACTGCGTCTTCCACGTGCCTGCCCCCCACCCGGATGAAATCCTGGCTGTCCCACAGGGAGGGGCCGAAGAGACGGACGTCGAGGATATTGTAATAGGTGATGTAGGAAGCGATCATCGCCGCGTTGATGGCAGTGTCCGGAATGAGCAGGGCATCGAAGTCCGGGGTGACGGGCACCGACCTGCGCTTGTCCTCTTGAGTCTGCGGAACCGCGGGGTCCGGATCCTCGATGCCGGCAAGGGATTTCACCTGCTCCTTGAAATCCACCCGCTGGGGGGAGTAGGTCATGCTCCGCACGACCTCGATCCCGTAGAGGGGAGCCATCTCGGTGAAGAGCTCTGTGAAAACGGCGCCGAAGTGGTCGTCCGGCCTCAGTATGGCAAAGGAGCGCCGGTTCATGAGGCTGGCCACCTGCAGGAGGGTCTTCACTTGGATGTCCACGGACACGAAGTTTCTGAAGCAGTAGGAGCCTTCCATTCCACGGTGTTGAGCCTGGGTGAAGGTGACCATGGGGATGCCCAGGTCCTGGGCGCTGCCGCAGGTGATCTCGCTTGCCTTCTCGCCGATGGGACCCACGATGGCAACAACCTGTTCCTGGCGGACGAGTTCCTCGACGATAAGCGGCAGCGACGGTTCATCGTCGCCGTAGTCGCGGATGACGTAGCGCACCGGGGGTGTCTGGGTCGACGTGAACACCTGGGAAGCGAGCTGGATTCCCCTGAGGGTCTTGTCTCCCACGGGCTGCCACCTGCCGCTCAGCGGAAGGAGGACGCCGATGGCGGGCAGACTCTGATCCTGCCCGGGTTCTCCCGCGCCCGGATCAAGGCCGGGAACAATCCCCGGCACAGGAACGTCTGCCGGCGGTGCGCCGTGCTCGAGGGCTTCGATCCGTGCAAGGAGCAGTTCCGAGAGTGTTCTGTCGATGATCTCGTCACGTCGTTCCATGAGCACCCCGGCGTTGTCCACCTGCAGCAGGGCCTCGCTCCACAGACCCACAAGGGTTTCACGGGGCTCCGTGTCGGCAGAGGGGTAGAGCACGGTGATCACATCGAGGGCCTTCAGGGGCCGGCCTGACAGAAGCTGTTGTCTTACCAGAGAGATGCCGAGCTCTGCCCACTGCAGGGTGGGACGGAGCGGATACCGCCTGATAAGGAGCGTTGCTGCCTCCTCATACAGGGACTGCTCCCGGTAGAGGACAAAGAGCTGCAGGGAGGAATCCTCGGCATGCATGTTGTGGGGGAAGGTTCTCAGGAAGGTTGCGTGGAGATCGATGGCACGGGCCTGGTTGAAGCGCGAGGCAAGGGTTGCGGCCTGGTAGAGGGATTCCGGCGCGAGTTCGTGGTTGGGGTATCGCTCCCAGATCCTCAGGTAGAGCCGGTGGGCGTTTTCGATCTGGCCCGCATTCTTGAGCGATGTCGCCTGACCGTAGAGAAGGTGGGGGTCTTGTTCGGGGGCCTCGCGGAGGGTTGGTGCACAGGCTGCCAGGACCAGAGACAGGACTATAACGACAGGGAGCATGAACCCCGCAACTCTTCTGTTCACTGGCTTGGACATGGTGTGTTCCATATTACCCGAAGCCCTTTTGACAAGTCAACCACCAGCAGCGCTCGTGCCGCGGGTGTGGATCCGGCCCTGCACGGAAATTTGTGCTTGACAAAGGGGCGGACTCTCACGATGTATAAGAGTCCACATTTTTCTGACAAAGGAGATACCTGTGCCTGAGCTGGGAACACGTTACAAATGCTATAAATGCGGCACCAAGTTCTATGACCTGAACAGGCCTCAGCCAATCTGTCCCGCATGCGGAGAGGATCAGAACAACGAGGAAACCAAGAAGATGCTCAAGCGCAAGAGAAGGCGAGCACTGTCCAAGGTGAAGTCAGACAGCAAGGCCGTGCCCAATGAAAACGGAGGATCCATCGAAGGTGATGACGACGTGGAAGAGTATGTCCTCGACATGGAAGACATCGTGCTCGAGGAAAACACCGACACCACGGAGTAGCCGGGAGAACATTGACTCGCACCGATGCGAACCGCCTGCCCCGGCACTGATCCCCGCGGGTTTCTGGATGAAGAGCTCCCTGGAATCATGACCGGACCGCGAAGGCCCGGTTTTTAAACATGACGACTCTCGTAGAGACCCTACCTCGATCGACCCTGTGGAATCAGAACCGGACCACGAAGGCACGGGTGCTGGTACCCTAGTGCCCGGGAAGCAGCCCCTTGAACACGGAAACGACCCTGTTGCTGTAAGGCAGCATCTTCGACTCTGAGAGGATCCGCGCTTTTTTCGGCAGAACCGCCTGGCTCACGGTGAAGATGAGCACAACGATGATCACTGCCTTCACGAGCCCCATGAGCCCCCCCAGCGCCCTGTCCATGGGGGTGAGTCCCGTTGATCTCGAGAGTTTGTGGAGGAGATAGAACACGATCTTGATCCCGAGGAAGAAGAAGAAAAACACCCCGATGAAGGCCACGACCCCGGAGATGTCCGTCATGGGAATACGGATGCGGGCGAGGAAGTCGATGGCGGCAGGCGTCGTGATCTTTGCGAGAAAGATTCCCGCTGCAAGGGCGACCAGGGATGACACGCTCTTCAGGAGCCCGGAAAAGATCCCGAGTCCGATGAACATCACCATGACGAGCAGCGAGATCCCGTCGAGGGCATTCACTTGCCAGTCCTGATGAATTCTATCAAGACGATGTCTTTGATCGGGATCTGGTAGGATCCGTAGGGGGTTTTCCCGTACACTTTCGAGGCTCCCCCCAGGCGGAGCGTGCACAGGTCATCGGTGACGGTCAGCGTCACACAGGCCTCGCCATCCTTGATCTCGATGCGCGAGATGTTTTCCAGGGGGATCTGCACCCGCCCCTTTCCCAGGAACCCGTGGAAGGAGCTCTTGCCGTCGATGCTTACGGCGGTGAGAGAGACCTCGTTGTTGGACGAGTCTCTGATGGTGGCGCTGAAGGGAGAATCGAGGGCTGTCTGCGGGGGAGAGCCCAGCCCGGACATTCCCATGAGCAGCCCCGAGAGAACGAGAATCATGCCGATAGGGATCCATCTCTTCAAGGTCATAGCCTGCTAACCTCCTTCACGACTCGTTCCTTGACAAAACTGTCCAGGAGCCCCATCAGGGTGTGCTCGAGCTCCTGCGGGTAGGTGATGCTGATGGTTGCTGCTCGTGGATCGGTGGTGGTGACGATCCCGAGCCCGTCGTATCCTTCCATGATGAACTTGACGTGGGAGATCTCGCGTGCGGGGAGCGTCGCTGATATCTGGAGAAAAGCCATGATGAGGGGAATACCACACAAGCGCCCCGTGTGCAAGCACGGCGGCGTCCCCCAAATCCACCACCCAACTTTTTTGAGGCAGTTGAGGCATGGCATCGTGCCTGCATGAGGCGAGGGTTTCCGGTGGAAGGTGCGGGAGTGGAAAAAGAGAACTCCTTTCGAAACCGCTTGCGATGTCTGCCGCTTTGTCGTATACAAAATCCGTAATTTTTTCTATACTCGAGTGCAGGGCACTGCACTTATCCACGGGTCGTGTCGTGTGTATCGTAGATCGAAGGGAATCAGGATGAGTTCATGGGAGATCGCACGTGGAGGTGCGCACGAATGAGGTGCCGCAAACAGGGGCCTGCCGGTGAGTGAGAAGGGCAATAAAAATGTTGACAGCCTCACCGTTGAAATGCTACGGGAAAGCGTGTTGAATGAGTGAAGCACCATTCATTAAGAGGCCCAGAAGAAGTATTTTTAAGAGGACCAGCAGGAATTCTCGATTACTGGAAGACCTTGCCATCGTCACTCAACTGGGCCTCACAATGGCAGGTTCCATCGGTTTGTGTATGTGGGTCGGCTACAAGCTCGACGGATGGTTGGAAGCCCGGGGCATGGTGCTCACCCTCTTTATTCTGCTGGGCATCTTCGGCGGTGGCTGGACCGTGTACCGGCAGATACAGGATCTGTACAAGAAACCGGGCACGGAGAAGAGAAGCAGGGAAAAAACAGAAAAGGGATGAGATGAGTTTTACCGGCTATGTAAAAAACACGATAGCTGCCGTTGTTCCGGCGGTACTTGTCCTGGGCGCCGTGGCCTATACCCTCGGGTATGGCGATATCACGGTGGGCCTTCTCATCGGTAGTACCGGTGGAATCGCAAAGTGTTGTGTCATGTCCTACGCCGCGGTCGCTGGATCAGGCCGGGTCATGTCGTTCGTTATACGCTACCTTATCATCGGAGTTGTCTTTGTGGGGGGAATACTGATATCCATGCATGCGTTCTTTGCATCAATTGCGGGTGTGCTGCTCGTTCAGGTGATCTTCGTCTCTGATCAGGTCAGGGCGAACAGAACAGAAGAGGTAGGGTAATGGATAACTTATCGGAACAGATAACCGGTCTTCCCCAGTGGATCTTCTCCGTGGGCACCTACACGGTCGTGGTCAATGCAGAGACCGTCATCATGACCTGGCTGGTCATGGGGATTCTGATCCTGTTTTCTCTGATGGCCACAAGGGAGAGCAAGATGATCCCCAACGCCCTGCAGTCCTTTGCGGAGCTGATCGTGGGGACATGGGACGACCTCGTCAAGGACGGGCTCGGTCTGGACGACAGGAAGTATTTCCCCTTCATCTGCACCATCTTCCTGCTCTTCTGGCTGAGCAACATGATCGGGATCATCCCCGGTCTGTCCGAACCCACCCAGGATCTCAACACCACGCTGAGTCTCGGCGTCGTCGGATTTTTCGTGGCGCACTACTCCGGCATCAAGTTCAAGGGAATTAAGAACTACCTCAAGAGCTACTGCGAGCCCATCTTCTTCATGGCACCTCTCAATATCATCGGGGAGCTGTCAAAGGTGATCTCCATCTCATTCCGTCTCTTCGGGAACATCAAGGGTGGGGCCATCATTATCCTGGTGGTGAGCGCGCTCGTCTACTCGCTGCTTCTCCCGCCGTTTCTCTACGGGTTCTTCGGGTTGTTCATCGGAACCATACAGGCCTTTGTGTTTACAATGCTCACGCTCGTCTACATCGTAGTTCAGATCAGGTAAAGGCGCGACTCATGGAAACTGTATTCATCGTCAAGGCAGGGCAGTATCTCGGTGCCGGGCTCGCCATGGGCTTCGGAGCCATCGGTGCGGCACTGGGTGAGGGATTGACAGCGGGCTATGCGAACGTATCCATTTCCCGCAGGCCCGCGAACTCCCCGGCATTTACCAGGAACATGCTCGTGGCCCAGGCCGTTGCAGAGACGTCCGCCATCTTTGCGCTCATGGTGGCGATCCTGCTCGTCTTCACCGACCTCTCTCCGCGTGGTCTGTGCAACTGGGCTGCGGCAATCGGAGCCGGCCTTTCCATCGGACTCGGATCCTTCGGATCAGGGCTCGGGGCCGGATATCCCGGCGCCCAGGCTATCTGGGGCGTTTCCCGCCAGCCCGAGACTGCAGGCACCATGACCACGACCATGCTCATCGGTCAGGCCGTGTGCCAGACCCCGGCGATCTTCGCCCTGGTCATAGCCTTTATCCTTATATTCAAGGATTTCACCGGGCTTCCCTCCTGGCCGACCAGTGCGGCCCTGATCGGGGCTGGTCTCGCCATGGGCCTCGGCGCCATCGGTTCGGGATGGGGGGGCGGTCATGCCGGAGGCGCAGCCTGCGAAGGGTTCGCGAGGCAGCCCCGGTTGAGGGGAACCCTCATGACGACCATGCTCGTGGGCCAGGCCGTGAGCCAGACCCCGGCGATCTTTGCCCTGGTCATCGCGTTTCTCCTGATATTCAAGGATCTCAGCGGCATCCCGGCGTGGCCCTACAGCGCATGCCTCCTCGGAGCTGGTCTGGCCGTGGGGTTTGGCGCCATCGGATCGGGCCTTGGCAACGGGTTGAATGCGAGCTCTGCATGCACGGCCATCTCGCGGGAATCCGGCGCGGCCAAGGGCATGCTCACCTTCATGCTCGTGGGCCAGGCCGTGGGACAGACTCCTGCCATCTTCGCCCTGCTGCTGAGCCTGATGCTCGTCACGGTCGGTCCCACGGAGGGAAATCTCCTGGTCACCATGGCCATGATCGGTGCGGGTCTTTCCATCGGTCTTGGGGCCATCGGCTCGGGTCTGGGTAATGGCGTGAACGGGGGGTCTGCCTGTCTGGGCATCACCCGGTCATCGGAGACATCGCAGGGCATGATGACCTTCATGCTCGTGGGCCAGGCCGTGGGGCAGACACCGGTCATCTTTTCCCTCATGGTGTCGCTCATGCTCCTCTTCGGGAATTATTCAGGTGTTGCCACCCTGCCGGCAGCCATTGCGCTGCTCTCGGCGGGTATTTCCATGGGATTCGGGGCGATCGGCCCCGGCTACGGGAACGGAATCGTGGGTGCTGCGGCGTGCGAGGCTCTCGGGGAGCGTCCGGACCAGGCGGGGCTGTTGATGAGGACCATGCTCATCGCCCAGGCGGTGGCACAGTCGACGGCCATCTATGCACTGGTTATCGCTTTTGTGCTCATGTTTGTCGTATAGCTTAGAGATAGAAAAGAACGCACAGGGAGGAACATACTATGGAATTCACAGGCGCGGATCTGATACAGGCATCGGCTTTTCTCGGGGCAGGCATTGCCATGGGCCTCGGCGCAATCGGCCCAGGGTTGGGAGAAGGGTTCGTGGGCGGAAAGGCCTGTGAGGCAATCGGGCGGAACCCTGAAGAAGCCGGCCTTCTCACACGAACCATGCTGGTAGGCCAGGCTGTGTCCGAGTCGACCGGAATCTACTCGCTCGTTATCGCCCTTCTGTTGGTATTCGTCGTATAAGGAGGAAGTTTTGATAGAGCTCAATTGGACCTTTCTTGTCCAGGTAGTCAACTTCCTTGTCCTGATGTTCATTCTGAACAGGCTCCTCTACAAGCCCGTGCTCAAGGTGCTTGACGAGCGGGACGAGAGGATCGTTGGCGGACAGCAGAAGGCGAAGCAACTCACTGAAGACAGGGCTGCCTTTTTTCATGAGTATGAACAGAAGCTCTATGCTGCCAAGGTCGATGCAGTATCTGCAAAGAATGTCGCGATCAACCAGGCCGTGGAAGAAGCGAACGCCATTATCGAAGCGTCGAGGAAAAAGGCCGATGGCCTCATCCATGAGATGCAGCTGGAAATGGCCCGGGAGATGGCGCGGGTAAAGAAAGAGCTGGAGCCCGAACTCGGGAGCATGGCTGCATCCATTGCTCAGCAGATCCTGGGAAGGAAGGTTGCGTGATGAAGCGCTATGCGAGGGTGATCCCCTTTCTGGTGGCCTTTTCCCTGGTGTTCGTAACGCTCTGCCTGGCCGCTGACGCGGAGGGTGGTGGCGGCGGCAGGAAGGCTTGGGACATGGTCTGGCGCATCTTCAACTTCCTGATCCTCGCCGGAATTCTCTACAAGCTGCTTGCAGACAAGATCAGAAAGTATTTCTCCGATCGCAGGATCGAGATCGCCGAGATGCTCCAGGAGGCTGATGACGCCAAGGCAGAGGCCGAGAAGCAGTTGGCCGATGTTCAGGAAAAACTCAAGAATGTGGAGCGGGACGTCCTGGATATCAGAGATGCCATCATGGGAGAGCTGGAGAACGAGAAGCAGCGGATCATCGATGAGGGCAAGGTGGTAGCGGAACGGCTCATCGAGAAGGCTCACTGGACCGCTGAGCAGGAAGTGCTCAAGGCCAAGAAAGAGCTGCTGGACCAGGTTGTTGACATGGCGGGAGACATGGCAGGCGGCATGGTCTCCAAGAATCTGAACCAGGAAGACCAGAAGACTATTATCGAAGAATACCTGAAGAAGGTGGTGAGGGAAAATTGAAAGGGGACGTCATAGCAAAGCGGTACGCGAGGGCCCTGTTTGAGCTGGGCGAGGAAGAGGGCAAACATCAGGAACTCCTCGATGGCCTGGAAAAGATAGCCCTTGTGACTAAGGAAAGTTCCGAGCTGAGATCCATCATGGAGAGCCCGCTGTACGATATCATCCTGAAGAGGAAGATACTCGAGGATATCGCCTCCCGGCTCACCGTATCCCGCTACATCGAGAACTTTCTCAATATCCTGCTGAACAAGGAACGCTTCGCCCATCTTGCGGAGATACGGGATGCCTACAAGCAGCTCATGGATGAGGCATCGGGACATGTGCGGGCAACCGTGACCACCGCGTTCGAATTGAGCGCAGAGCAGATCGAACAGATATCTGAAGCGCTCTCCAAGAAAATGAACAAGAAAGTCGATGTGGACATCACCGTGGAACCGACGCTGATCGGAGGACTGGTCGCCGAGGTGGAGGGAATGATCTACGACGGAAGCATCAAGACACAGATATCGAGATTAAAACAGAGTCTAAAAGGGGAGATCTAGGATGCAAATCAGGGCGGAAGAGATAAGCAAGATTATCAAGGACCAGATCAAGGGGTATGAAAAGGAGATAGACGTCGCGGAAACCGGTACCATCCTTTCGGTCGGTGACGGTATTGCCCGTGTCTATGGTCTGAGAAACGTTATGGCGAGCGAACTCATCGAGTTTCCGCATAACGTCATGGGTATGGCCCTGAACCTGGAAGAAGACAACGTCGGGTGCGTGCTCTTCGGTGAGTCAGTGGGGATCAAGGAGGGTGACCAGGTCAGGAGAACCAAGAGGATCGTGGAGATCCCGGTGGGCGAAGGCATGCTCGGTCGGGTCGTGAACGCCATCGGTGAACCCATCGACGGGAAAGGCCCCATTGAATCGAGCGAGACCAGGGTGGTGGACGTGAAGGCCCCCGGTATCGTGAAGCGGCAGCCCGTGAAGGAACCCCTTCAGACGGGTCTGAAATCCATCGATGCCATGACCCCCATAGGCAGGGGACAGCGCGAACTCATCATTGGCGACCGCCAGACAGGGAAAACCGCCCTCGCCATCGACACCATCATCAACCAGAAGGGTACCGGGGTTGTCTGCATCTATGTGGCCGTCGGACAGAAACAGTCCACCGTGGCGCAGGTCGTGGCGACGCTGGAGCAGTTCGGTGCCATGGAGTACACGGTGGTGGTGGCCGCAACCGCCTCTGAGCCTGCACCGCTGCAGTACATCGCCCCCTATTCAGGCGCCGCAATCGGTGAATACTACATGAATCGCGGTGGACATGCCCTGTGCATCTATGATGACCTGACCAAGCAGGCACAGTCCTACCGGCAGCTCTCCCTGCTCCTGAGAAGACCTCCGGGACGCGAGGCGTTCCCCGGCGACGTGTTCTACCTCCACTCCCGGCTGCTGGAGAGAGCCGCGAAGTACAGCGATGAGATGGGTGGCGGCTCACTCACGGCACTGCCCATCGTCGAGACCCAGGCCGGAGACGTGTCGGCATATATCCCCACGAACGTCATTTCCATTACCGACGGCCAGATCTTCCTCGATACCGACCTCTTCTACTCAGGCTTCCGTCCAGCCATCAACGTGGGCATCTCGGTGTCCCGCGTGGGAGGAAACGCCCAGATCAAGGCCATGAAGAAGGTTGCAGGAACCCTGAGGCTCGATCTTGCCCAGTACCGTGAGCTCGCGGCATTCTCCCAGTTCGGCAGTGACCTCGACAAGGCCACCCAGGCCCAGCTCAACAGGGGCGCGCGGCTCATGGAGATGCTCAAGCAGCCCCAGTACAAACCGATGCCCGTCGAGAGGCAGGTTGCCATCATCTATGTGGGAACCAATGGCTACCTCGATGAATATCCTGTCTCTGCCATCAGAAGCTTCGAAGAACAGTTCTCTGCGTTCATGGACAATAAGCATGCCGAGATTCTCAAGACCATCAGGGAGACCGGGGCCATAGATTCCGATACGGAAAAGACCCTCAAGGATGCCATTGTCGAGTTCAAGAAAATTTTCGTGGCTGAAGAATAGGGAGTTGTAATGGCGAGCCTAAAGGACCTGAAGAATCGAATCAACTCCGTCAAGAAGACGGAGCAGATAACCTCGGCCATGCGCATGGTCGCGGCCGCCAAGCTGAGACGCGCCCAGAGCGATATCATTGCAGCGCGGCCCTATGCCATCAAGACCAACGAGGTGATCGTCTCTCTGGTGACCAGGACAAACCCCGACATGCATCCGCTGCTGAGGGTTCGTGAACCCAAGCGGGGGGTGCTCGTAGTGATTGCCTCTGACCGGGGATTGTGCGGATCATTCAACCAGAATCTGTTCAGGAGGGCGGAGGCGTTCATCAAGGCAAAACAGGGTAAATACGAGGAGCTCTCCCTTGTCCTGGTGGGCAAACGTGCTGTGGACTTCTTCAAGCGGAAGCCCTTCACCAAGAGGAAGGCCGTCGTGATCGGCACCCCGACCTACGAGCTTGCCTCCGAGATCGGAGACGACCTCATCAAGGGCTACATCAACGAAGAGTATGACGAGCTCACCATCATCTTCAACGAGTTCCGCTCGGCAATGAGCCAGGTTCTCCACGAAGATGTCATTCTCCCGGTGGAACCCATTGAATCCGACGAGGAGATGCTCACAGTGGAATACCTCTATGAGCCCTCCGAAGAACTGCTCCTGGATGCGCTGCTTCCCATGAGCCTGAAGATCTTTTTCTATCGGGCACTGCTGGAGTCTGCAGCCTCGGAGCACGGGGCGCGGATGACCGCCATGGAGAGTGCGTCGGGCAACGCCGGCGAAATGATCGAGAAGCTGAGCATCAAATACAACAGGGCCAGACAGCAGGCCATCACCACCGAGCTCATGGAGGTGGTGGGCGGTGCTGAAGCCTTGAAGGGATAAGACCCAAGCAATCAAATCGAGAGGAGTGGACGTATGCACAATGGGAGAGTTTCACAGGTTATTGGCGCTGTGGTGGACGTCGAGTTCCCCCAGGGAGATTTGCCTGACATATATAATGCCCTGTTCGTGACCAACCCGTTTATCTCGGACCAGGAGGACAACCTGGTGCTGGAAGTGGCGCAGCACCTCGGGAACCGCACCGTGAGGACCATCGCCATGGACTCCACAGACGGTCTGGTCAGGGGTATGCCGGCCAAAGACACCGGCGCGCCCATCACGGTGCCCGTGGGAGACACGGTGCTCGGCAGGATCATGAACGTCGTGGGAAACCCCGTCGACGAGGCCGGCCCCATCGACACCGACAAGCGGTACCCCATTCATCGCGAACCGCCTGAGTTTACCGAACAGAGCACCTCGATTGAATCCTTCGTGACAGGCATCAAGGTGATCGACCTGCTCACCCCCTACATGCGGGGCGGCAAGATCGGGCTCTTCGGCGGCGCCGGGGTGGGAAAGACCGTGTTCATCATGGAGCTGATTCACAACATCGCGCTCAAGCACGGTGGATATTCCGTGTTTGCCGGTGTGGGTGAGCGCACGAGAGAAGGAAACGACCTGTGGCTCGAGATGAAGGAATCCGGGGTTATCGACAAGACGGCCCTGATCTATGGCCAGATGAACGAGCCGCCGGGGGCGCGTGCGCGTGTCGGGCTCTCCGGACTTGCCGTTGCCGAGTATTTCCGCGACGAGCAGAACCAGGACGTGCTGCTCTTCATCGACAACATCTTCCGGTTCACCCAGGCAGGTATGGAAGTGTCAGCCCTCCTCGGCAGAATGCCTTCCGCCGTGGGATACCAGCCGACTTTAGGTACCGACATGGGCGAACTCCAGGAGCGCATCACCTCGACCACCAAGGGGTCCATCACCTCGGTGCAGGCCATCTACGTGCCGGCTGACGACCTTACCGACCCGGCACCGGCAACCACCTTCAGCCATCTGGATGCCACCACGGTGCTGTCCCGCCAGATCGTGGAGCTCGGTATCTACCCCGCGGTGGACCCGCTGGATTCAACCTCACGTATTCTCGACCCGCAGATTGTGGGCATCGAGCACTACACCGTTGCGCGCGAGGTGCAGCAGATCCTCCAGAAGTACAAGGAGCTCCAGGACATCATCGCAATCCTGGGCATGGACGAGCTCTCAGAGGATGACAAGCTGGTCGTGTCTCGAGCCAGAAAGATCCAGAGGTTCCTCTCACAGTCGTTCAGCGTTGCCGAGCAGTTCACCGGCATGCCGGGGAAATACGTCGAACTGAAGGACACGATCCGGGGCTTTAAAATGATCGTGGCCGGAGAGATGGACGACCTGCCCGAGCAGTCTTTTTACATGGTGGGAACCATCGAAGAGGCTGAAGAAAAGGCGAAGAGGCTGGCAGAAGATTAAAGGAAAGGGGAGTTCACCATGGCTGAACAGTTTATGCAGCTCGATGTCGTTACCCCGGAAAAGGCGATTCTCAGCCGAAAAGTCACCGAGGTAGTGGCTCCCGGGAGCATGGGAGAATTTGCAGTGCTCACCGGGCATACCCCCTTCCTCACCACGCTGAGGGCCGGCCAGATCATTGCACGGACGGAAGACAGAGACATCTATATCGCGGTCAGCGGAGGCTTTGCCGAAGTCACCGGAGATCGGGTGATCATCCTCGCGGAAGCCGCAGACCAGGCTGAGGACATCAATGTCCAGGAAATCACCCAGGAACTGGAACAGGCTGAAGCGAAGCTCAAGTCTCTCGGGAAGGAAGACGCTGAATACTCCCGCTGGGAAAACCGTGCACGCAATGCCGAGGTGAAGATCCGGGTGGCCGAGAACTGGGAAAAGAACCAATAACGGCTGCTTGATGCAGGCCGGAGAACAGAACGGGGAGGGACCGGATGGTCCCTCTTTTTTTCTGCTCAGACGTATTGACTCCCTGGGCAAATCCTTTTATAAGCGTGAATCATCACTGTGCGCCCATAGCTCAGCTGGATAGAGCGTTGGACTACGAATCCAAAGGTCGCAAGTTCGAGTCTTGCTGGGCGCACTTATAATTTCAAACAGGTACTGTTGCCTCTCACTTCTAGCTGACGAGATGGGTGCGTATAGGGTGCAATCGGGTGAGACTTCACCGAGTTTATCCACAGCCTGTCTATTTCCGCCCGGAACCAAATGTCCCGTACACATCAACAGTAACCAGTATGCTGTGGTGACCTAGCTGGTCTCTCTCATATGCAAGAGACTCTCCCTGCTGGATGATGAGAGCACATATCTGTGTTCGGTCAGGACCATGTACCGGATCCTGGAAGCGCATCAGGAAGTCAATGAAAGAAGAAACCAGCTCAGGCATCCTGTATACACCAAACCCGAACTTCTCGCACAAGGGCATAACCAGGTCTGGTCCTGGGATATAACAAAACTCAAAGGACCGGTCAAATGGACCTACGTTTATCTTTAGGTTATCCTCGATATCTTCAGTCGAAATGTTGTCGGCTGGATGGTTGCCTCCCGGGAAACCGGATCGCTGGCAGAAAAGTTGATCGAACAATCCTGCGAGAAACAGATGGTCCAGCTAGCACAACTGTGTATCCATTCCGATCGGGGCACAAGTATGACCTCGAAGACGGTCGCTCTCCTGCTTGCAGAACCGAGCATCCCCAAAAGCCTTTCCCGGCACTAAATGTTTAATGAAAGTGTCCCATTCTCATTGACAAGTCCCGTTCTTCGCCCGACACCCCCACCGCAAGATTCATGCAGGGGTACTTCCCGGTCCTGCTGCTGTTTGAAGGAGTGAGCGAATAGTCTCTGCCGGGGATAATCCCGGCAACTGCCTCGCACCTCCGGGCCTGGTCCGTGCCGAAGATTTTATAAATCCATGTGCAGGATATGTTATCTGGAGTCATCCATGAATGGGACAAATAAGGATCTATCATTAATAACTCATGACGCTTCGGGCAACCGGAACTATATTCGCGGCAGAGCCGGGAGCCCCCGGCCTGCCTGTTTTTTTCATCAATTTTGCACGGCCTGCTCGATGAATACGCCTTTTGTGGCTGCACCTGGTTCCTTTTCCGTACAAGCCGATGTCTCCAGAGCCAAGGCAAGGTCATTTTTCTTATAAACCACTGCAGGCTCATATGTCCATCCGGTCTCGAGCCTTTTCTGCTCTCTGTTTGTGGAGGCGTGAATAAACCTCCCCAGAAGCGGGGCAACTATCCTGGTCTTCCACCCGAATTCCTTGTAGATATCGCGCAGTATCGATCCGATCGTGCCGTACATCTGCGCCTCATCCTTATACCATCTCTTCATTGCCCATATTGCCGCGGCATAGGTGGTCTTCAGAGATCGTATCTCCCATTGAAAACGCCGGCGAATGCAGGGATCGGGGTGGTTTTTATACCTCTCCCAGCCTGCAAGCAGGACCCGCATCATCCTGGCGAGACTAGGCCCGTTCACTTCAAAATCGCGACTGAACGCGCTGCGAAGATATTCGGTCTCCTCGCCGGGACTGATGTGTTCATGACGGTAATTAAACCGGTACTGGCCGTGATTATCCGCAGCAGGTCGTTCATCCTCACCCAGAAGAGTCCCGTCCTCGAGGTGCTGCCTGTAGAGAGGGGTACCCGGAACAGGCGTGTAAAGCATGAACTGGTGGAAGACCGTGTCGTGGCTCACTGCATAATCAATGATCTCATCGATGTTCTCAGGGCAGTGGTTCTCCAGGCCGATGATGGTTGATCCCAGTACGCGGATACCATGGGACTGCAGTTCCCGGACAAGGTCTTTCGTATTGACACCGCTGAGCTTTGCATAGGAGCTGTTCTCACCCTCGAGGCCCATCCAGACCCAGGAGATGCCGAGGCGGACCAGCTGCTCGATGCTGTAGGACTTCAACACATTGGCTGAGGAGAACACAAACAGAGACCATGACTTGTTGTGCTCCTTCATCAGCTCAAGGAGCCTCAATGCCCGGCTACGGTGCAGAAGAAAGTTCTCGTCCATGACAAAGAAAGAACTCACCTTGAGTTTTTCTTCTATGTCGACCATGACCCTGAACAGATCATCACCTGATTCAAAGAAGTTGATGAATTTTCCCTTGCCCCCGAAAAGGGCCGAAGTGGAACAGAAGTTACACCCCATGGGACATCCCACCGAAGGGATCAGCATCGCTGCGGTGTCCCCTGCCTTTTCAGGCGGGTTTATCCCGAGGATGCGGGTACCGAACCCGGAATACACATACGGATGTTTTACCGGGGCATTTTCATCCAGGCCCAGAAATTTTCTGAACCAGCGGACACCCTCGCCCTTGCAGATATAATCCACATCAGCCTTGTCTGCAAGATCGGGCATGTTGGCAATATGGCCTCCCACAACGATCGCAGCCTGGGGCAGATACGTGCGGATCAGTTCGCACATCCGTGCCACCTTGCCGATATTGGGCACGATGGCGCTGATTCCTACAACATCATAAGAATTATGGGTGATCTCATCAATAAACCGGTCCTGACCGGGAAAGTCCAGCAAGGTGCACGGCGCATCGATATTCTCTTTCAGCAGCATCAATCCGAATGAACGGTGAAACATGCGCAGGGAAAACGGGCCCTGCTCCCTGGTTACCTGGTTGTGGTAGAGTTCCATGGGATTGATCTTCCGGCTGCCGTATTCATCATCCCTGGCATATGGGCCAAACACGCTTGTCAAAAGGATATTCGCTCGCGCTCCAAGCGGATGTTCGACTGGAATAGATGCGGTCATTGTGGTTCTCCTCGAAAATAGATACTAGACAGGACATAGTGTAAATCGGGAGGCAATAACAATCTAATTAGTTGTTTTCACATTAGAATTACACAGATTTTCAATTAATTTACACATGCCTGCAAACCCCTATGCTGACAAGCCTTCCACGTTGGCTCGTCAGAACTGGCACGAACTCTTTTCTTTGAAGCTCCGCATAATCATCTGTGAAGAAATATAAGCGGAGAAGCGCCTCAAGCACGTTATGAGGCTTTCTACTGCTCTGCAATTTCAACATCGATACCGAGAGCCTTGGCCCGTTGTATCCACAGCTTACGGGCCAGAACCCGCATGTCTTCTACTTCATCCGTTTCATCCATGATCTCAATACCAAGTAATGTTTCAAACAGGTCTTCGAGTGTCACGAGCCCTTTCATTGCTCCATATTCATCGACTACTATAGCAATGTGCTGATGATGCTCGAGAAGATATACCAGTAATTTTGACAACGACGATGACTCCGGAACTGCATAGATATCCCGCTTCATGGATGCAAGAGTTTCATCACCATGATTCTGGGCCTCCATGAGCAAAATGTCATCCCTGAGAACAAAACCTGTTATATCATGGATATCATTCTTAAAGAGTGGCAGGCGAGAGAATGGATATGCAGAAATGCGTTGTATTGCATCCATTATCGTCATGTCTTCGGGGAGCCCTACAACCACTGTCCTTGGCGTCATGATATCTGTTACTTTCAACGTTTTGAACCGGAACAGATTGAAAATAATTCGAGATTCGTTATCGCTTAAGAGCCCTGTCTGTTCGCCGATACGTGCCATGGCCAGGAACTCTGCTCGACTGAAGATGTGTATGTTTTTCCCATGTGATATGAATTTCGTCAGTTTCTCTGAGAGCCATACAAGTGGATAGAGAATCACGATCAGGCACAGGATAAAGATCGCAGTCGGTCCTACGAGTTTGGACCAGTAGATGGCGCCTAGGGTTTTAGGAACGATTTCGGAAAGAAAAAGAATCATCAACGTCATGACCGCTGAGAAAAAGCCGAACCAAGCACTTCCGAATATAACTGTTGCTTTGGCCCCAGCCATGATTGCCCCGACCGTATGTGCGATAGTGTTCAGGGTCAAAATGGCTGCAAGTGACCGGTCCACGTTATCGAGCTTCAGTCGCTTGAGAAGCGCCGCCCGTTTAGGAAGTCTTTCTTTCTGGGCTTCGATATATGAAGGCGTCATGCTCAAGAGTACCGCTTCCGCCACGGAACAGAGAAACGAGAGGCCCAATGCCAACAACACATATGATAGGAGTAGAATAACATCAGTGTTCGTGTTTTCTATTATTGATATACTTGGAACATCAGCGCCAAAAACAAGATGTGAACTGGCCAACATCAGTGGTACACCAAGAGCAACAAGCCAGTATAACCTTCTGAGTGACAGTCGCATGTGAGGCATATCATCTCCTTCTTGCAGAGCCGAATGATTACGATTAGCACAAAGGCTGTATATCAGGATACTAGATACACTAGGGTCTCAATAAAATAGATAGACGATTCAAGACTTCGAATCAGGTAGTATCATCAATGGTTCGCGCTTTTGATCCAGGTCTCTGTCCTTCGGAGATTTTCCTCCTGTAATCCAGTATCCCTTTGCGTGAGGTTCACCGGCAGCATTCTACTGAATTAACGGGCTCCTCCTCCCGCCAGAAGGAGGGTTCCGTAGATGATCAGCCCCTGTGCAGCCAGATAGGTGACCCAGGGAACCT
>DSBG01000179.1 GCA_011046135.1 Deltaproteobacteria bacterium | reverse complement strand
TCTTCTGCTTCAGCAGCTTTGGAGTGATCCTGATCCTCGGTGGCCCGCGCTACGCCACCATCGAGGTGGAAATCTACCGTCAGGCCGTTCATCTCTTCAACCTTCCCATGGCTGCGGCCCTGGCCATCGTGCAGATTATCTTTACCTTCCTGTTCATGTGGACCTACACCGGGATCCAGCGCAGGGCCACCGTAACCCTGTATCCCGAATCACGGAGATCGACCCTAGTCATCGCGAACACGGCGAAGAAGCGGCTCATGCTGTGGGGAACCATCACGCTCATGCTCGTTCTGCTGGGAAGCCCGCTCCTTGCGCTCGTGATCCAGTCGTTCAGCGGGGAAAGCGGATTTTCGCTGGTGTTCTACCGTGCATTGTTCGAGAATACCGCCCAGTCGCTCTTCTACATCCCCCCTGTGGAGGCCGTGGGCTATTCGCTGCTCTTTGCCCTAATCACGCTCGTTCTGTCCGTTGCCATGGGCCTTTTTGCCGCCACCTACCTCTCGGGACCGAAGAGCACCATCACCTCGCTGCTCGATCCCCTGTTCATGCTCCCCCTTGCAACCTCTGCCGTCACGCTGGGCTTCGGATTCATCATCGCACTTGACAGGCCCCCGCTCAATCTCAGAACCTCGTTGCTGCTCGTGCCCCTGGCCCACAGCCTGGTGGCATACCCCTTTGTGGTCAGGAGCGTGCTCCCCGCACTGAGGAGCCTGCCGGTCAGCCTCAAGGAATCGGCATCCCTGCTCGGCGCTTCACCCGGGCGGGTGTGGTGGAAGGTCGTCGTGCCCATCGTGAGGAAAGCCATCCTCGTGGGTGCCATTTTCGCCTTTACCATCAGCATCGGCGAGTTCGGCGCCACCGTCTTTGTGGCCCGGCCTCAAACCTCCACCATGCCGCTTGCCATCTTCCGGTTCCTCGGCCAGCCCGGCGCACTCAACTATGGTCAGGCCATGGCCATGAGTACCATCCTCATGCTGGTGACTGCTGCAGGATTCATGTTCCTCGACAAGATCCGCCTCAGGCAGGAAGGAGAATTCTGATCGTGGCGCTGCTCGAACTCATCGAAATCTCGAAGACATACAACCATGAACCCGCCGTGGACAACGTGAGCCTGGATCTCGAAGAGGGGAACACCCTCTGCCTGCTGGGTCCCTCGGGCTGCGGTAAAACAACCCTGCTGCGGATCATTGCCGGCCTGGAACAACAGGATTCGGGGGTCGTTCTCTTTGACGGTATTGACATGAGTACCGTTCCCCCCCACCAGAGACAGTTCGGCATGATGTTCCAGGAATTCGCCCTGTTTCCCCACAAGGATGTGTTCGGAAACGTTTCCTTCGGGCTTCAGATGCAGAAGCATCCGCGTTCGGAAGTAGTCCGCAGAACGGAAGCTATGCTGAAGCTCGTGGGCCTCGAGGGGTATTCCCACAGGAATGTGGCCGAGCTCTCCGGTGGAGAACGCCAGCGTGTCGCCCTTGCCCGCACCCTTGCACCCCGGCCGAGGCTTCTCCTCCTGGACGAACCCCTGGGATCGCTCGACAGGGCGCTGCGCGAGCGGTTGATGCTGGACCTCAAGGAAATCCTCAAGCGTGTCGGGGTCACGACGATTTTTGTCACCCACGATCAGACCGAGGCCTATGCCATCTCCGATGTCATTGCGGTCATAGCCAGGGGCAGGATCGAGCAGATCGATTCTCCCGAGGAGCTCTATCGACACCCCAGAACGTCTGCCGTTGCACGGTTCCTTGGTTTTCACAACCTGATCGATGCCGTGGTGGAAAACGAACAGGCGCTCCACACGGAGATCGGTATCCTCCCACTTTCCCTGGCCGGCTTCAAAAACTCCCAACGGGTCACGGTTCACATACCCAGCAACGGAATAGTCATCAGCAGGGAGAAGGAATCCCTGCCCGGCATGGGCCCCCTCATCAGGGCAGTGGTGAAAACCTGCCTGTTCAAGGGGAAATACTACGATCTCGAGGTTGAGATTGAATCAGGAAAGCGGCTGTTTTTCGAACTTCCCACCGACATCGAACCCCCCCGTACCGCAGAAGAGGTGATCCTCGTCCTGAGGCCTGACGACATGGCGATCATTCCTGAATCGGACCCCTGGTGAGCTGCACGACAAGCTCAAGGGTCATCGGTTCATGTTCAGGAGCAGCATCCGGTTTCCCGGGTGCATGAGGATCCGCTGGAGTTCCAGGAGGTCTCCATAGTCTCCGGGCATAACAACACCCGGGCTCAGTTCGATCTCCCGCATCAGGACCAGGGAATCGGGGATCGTAGTTTTCCCGGGGCCTTCAACCAGGTGGTTCAGGGAGGTCTGCTGCGTCAGCATCCCGGACGTTGCCAAACCCATGGAGATGTGTTCGGAGGGAAGAACCGCAACTGAACTCACACCCTGGGGAAACGACACCTCCACCATGACACGCTCTCTGAGAGCACGCTCACGGACGAGCGGATTGTTCCTGGTGTCGGCTTCGGCTCCCCTGATGACCTGCTTCAGACCCGGAAGCTCGAGCGAGAGATACTGGTCCTGCCTGGGGGCAAAGGATGCGATGCGTACGGTGTACTCCTCCACTCCGGGGTAGGAATCATAGTCGGTGAAGTAGTTTCCTTCGGGCTCGGCATCTTTCGCCAGGGAAAATACCAGTTCCTGGAAGTGCCTGTCGCGTTCCTGGGGTGTCTTTTCGCTGATCGTCTTGTGGAAACGCGCATACTCCATGCCGAAAAAACGACGTTGTTTCGTGAGCATCACATCACCCGATGCTGACAGGTGCAGGGTATAGTGATCCTCTGTTCCATCGCGCATCGCCGTGGATGAAGCACGTATCGTCCTGATCGTACCTGAATCCAGAAACAGGCCGGGCCAGCCGTCGTGGGCCGTAGTGCCCACTGCAGCATACTGATCGGTATCACCGAGAAAGATGTCCCCGGCCGAGGTGTGCACCATCACCAGAACTGTCTTGAACCAGTCGTGGGCGGGGTAGTCCTCCACAATGCTCACGAGGCCTTTCTCGGGAGGGATATCCGGCACGAGGACGAACTGCGGTTCAAAGCCGGCATGGTCCAGCAGAGCAGAGAGCACAACGGCACGATCAGCCGAATGTCCATATCCGTCGCCCAGGGTTCTGTCGGCAGGGCTGATGGACTCCAGGGGGAGCTTGGAAAAATCGATGTCAACAGCTCGGATGTTCCTCGCGACAAAATCACGGAGCACACGGATTTTCTCCAGATCATCGCTGATCCCCTCGAGGACCTGCCTGCACACCTCTCCTGTCCGAGTCTGTCGTGATGCCGCTTCGACAAGGCGTTCCCGGGCCATGCGGGCATAGTCCTCGAGGTTCATGCTGGAGGCCATCACAGCAGGCCCGAAGGTGTACAGGGGCGGCAGATGCTCTTCCTTCCTTGTCGGAGGAACGTTCCTCGCCCGGAACACGGTCGTTTTTTTGACCGCTGCCTGGTCCTGAAGAGTTTCTATTACCTGCTCGTGGCTGGTCATTCCTGGCCCGATCAGGCCGAACCCCACATCCGAAGAAGAAATACGAACCGGGGTATGCTCTGGCACCATGACCGTGAGCGTCTTGTGTTCCAGGGGATCTGTTTCGTGAAAATCGGCGCTCAGGAAGAACCCGGTCCTGTTTTTCTTTGTGTGGACAAGGGTGTATTCAACGATGCTCCCGTCGACGACCCCGGGGAGGCTCATCACGAGGATCTTTCCTGCAGGATAGCGCGGGGCGGCACCCACCCACTCCTGATCCATCACGTTGAGTTCCTGTTCCTGGATCTCTTTTGCCTGGCCCGAGGGAGACAGGACGATTGCACGTTCAACCGCCACCTCTTCCCATGCGGGATTGTACGGAATCCTCACGTCACTGAAGATTTTCTTGCCGGCATAGGTTCTCACCAGGATTTTTCGGTGCCTCGTTTCCTTCCAGGTGTGCTGGTCGATGACATCCACCCGGGTTTCATCCCTGAGAATCACCGCATCGGGATTGTACCCCGCATACCAGGCGTTCTCGGACGATCCCTTACCCTTTGCCCCACGGGTAAAAATCGGCATCATCCTGTCTGCCGAGTCGATCTGTGCGAAGAGCTCCTTCAGATCACGGTACTCCCGGGGGGAATACTCGGGAAGATGCAGAAAGAAGGTGTTTTCATAGTCCAGGAGTGTGCCATGGATGGCAAGAGACCTGTTCCAGGTTGCATGCGGCGTATCAACCCCCTCGAAACGGGGGAGGCTCTCGAGAGTGCCCAGGTTCTGAGGGAGGTGGAGTTGAATTGTTTCCCTGAGACCGCAGGCGATCTCCGTCACGTAGGGAAACCTCCTTTGCCTGAGCCCCATCTTCTGGGCAAGGAAGTTGACGACACCGATGCGCTCGCCGAGGTGCACCAGGGGCAGCATGGTGACCGCTTCAGCTGACACCGGAAGATTGTCCATGGTGTAGTGCAGCACGGCTCTCAGTGAACGGCTCGTATCGAGGAGATTCTCAGGGGTAATTTCCAGGTGATCGAGGAATGCCCCCGGTGCAACACGTTTCAGGACCCCCTCGAAGTACCGGTGCCTCTGTACGGGATTGAGTCTGGAAAAATATCCGCGGTAGATAGTGTCGTTGATGCCCTCGAAATCGAGCGTGGCAGTTGCGTGCAGAGCGCCCTTCTCATCGAGATACCCCCGCGTGTCAAGGTGCATCATGTTCTCTTCGGCCGGAACAGTGGGGCTGGTCCGCAAGGTGTCACCTTCGGGCGTGGCTACGAGATAACTCTGATTGCTCAGGTATGCGGGAAACAGATCTTTCGTGTTCTCATCGGTGGAATCCATGAGAAGGTAGTCACCCTGTCCCATGCGCACGCAGGAGATGGCGTGGTTGAAGAATGGCTGGGGAACCTCCGGATCCTTTTTCGGGCCGTTCATGATCAGGACCGGAAAGGCCTCGAACCCGGCGAGCCGCAGCATGGCGACGAGCAGTGCTGCCTTGTCCCTGCAGACGCCGGCTCTGCGGTCGAAGGTCATAACCACGTCATGGGGTTCATACCCGGGAGCCTCCTCTTCCACCGTGATGCCCAGGTAGCGGATCTCCTGGGAAACCCACATGAACAGGTTCCGGATCCGCCCCATTGGATCCTCAACCCCATCGACGAGGCGGGCCACCGCCTGCTTCATCTTGGGCGATGTCTGCTCTATCCGGGGTTCCGAGAGCCTCCAGTACCACCGGGAAACCTCCTCCCAATCAGGTATGGTGCTCACGAGGAGACGCTGTGCCTGAGTATAGAGCGGAGGCATGTCAGGTTCTTCAAAGGCCCTGGGAACATCGCGGGCTGTCCAGGTATGGACCAGTCCTACGTCGATTGCCTGTTCACTGTAGGTTACCGTTCCTGGAATTTCTCCCTTGAGAGCGATACTCTTCAGGGGAAGGGCTGCGGGAGCAACAACCGTGAAGTCGGATCGTACGATGGGATCTATCCCTTCAAAGGAGACGAAGTCACTCCATGAACCGGGCATGCGCGCCTTGGTGAAGTCGTCGAAGATGATGAAGTGAACGATGTCTCCACGATCCAGTTCAGGGATATTCACCTGGAGCACGCGATCGTTCGGGTTGAAGATGTTTGACTGCATCTGCGTCTGTCTGACCATCTCCCTGCTCTTTTTTTCTCCATCGATCCTGACAGCGGAACCGTCCGGCTTGATGATCTCGACAAGGGTTACCATGGTCGTGTTGTACGGAATGGTGAAGAATGACGAGATGGTCTGGAACCTTCGCCTTCCTTTCTCGGTGAGAATCTTGACGTATGCCTCGTGCCACTCGATGTAGGTACCGTCCTGGCGATACCTCACCCACCTCCGCTCATTGAGCTGAACCACATCTGCATCGGGATAGATCTGGGAGGTGACATGCTGAGCCTCGCGTATTGTGGCTTCCCGGTCGAGGGGTTCCCAGGTCTGTGCACAGACAGGCTGTGCAGTGAATACCGCGATGAGCGTGACCAGTATGAACACCAGGAGAGCGCGTCGTTGTGAATGATTCATGCTTTTTTCCTCATCGAGATAACCGGAGATAGGTATACACAGATCCACATCTGGAGTATTTTTTCAAGAACATATCGCGATCAGGGGACTCAACTACCGCCTTGTAAACAGACGCGCGATTTATTAACTTAGAATATCATAAGGTTATGGATCTTCTTGGCGAATTGGGAAATATACCCCTCTTTGAGTCTTGACATTGACTTTCCACATCCTATAGTGTCCATATGTCCGTAGATAGATCATTGTGTCCCATCTGTGCCTGGAGACGGGATTGCAAGAAGAAGTTCATGCATGGGGACAGCGTCTTTTGTCCTGACTACACCAAAGACCTCTTGATCAGGAACAGGGAGCCAGAGGTAGTTCAGGAACAAAAGAAAGCGAAACCCAGAAAAAAGTCTTCTGATATCCAGCTCCTCTAGGCATCAACGGGTTCGGTTCATCGTATATTGCGAGGAACCTGACTTGGTTCTGTGTAAAAAAATAGATGTTCAATCTTCTGCCCAGCAACAGTTCCGGTATAGCGCATCGATCACCTCATACCGCAGCAGAGATTCACTGACGGTGATCACTCCATCCAGTGGTTTTTTTAAGCAAGTTCTCCCTGTGTTCTTCTCTCGATAGTCGATGCTCGCCGCGATGAAGTCCCGGAACAGCGGATGGGGGTCCATGGGTTTGGACTTGAACTCCGGGTGGAACTGACAGCCGACGAACCAGGGGTGGTCAAGAATCTCGACGATTTCGACCAGGGTGTTTTCAGGGTTCCTGCCGCTGAGGATCCTGTGGATGGTTTCAAAAGGGAAAGACCGATTCCTTCACCGAGACATGCCCCGGTGTTTTCCATTGACTGATTCCAAGCTCTTCCAGTGATTTTCCCAGCATCACCCGGGTCGCAATCTGGGCGAGGGGAACGCCGATCGCCTTGCTTACGAACGGCTGTGCAGATGAATCTCGCAGGTATCCTCCGAGGCGATTCCCGCACTCTCCTGCCCCCTGTGCTGAAGGGCATACAGACCGAGATACACCTGCTGGGCAGCACGCTCATGCCCGAAGATTCCGTACACTCCGCACTCTTCATGACAGTGATCATCGAAGATCCCCTCCATGAACACGTCCTTCACGCCCGGTACTCGCTCATCCGACATTCTTCTCCACCATTGTTTTCTTGGTGAAACATTTTTGTTTTACCTGCACGGTGCCTTCCGCGCGCACGGTGCCTTCGGTGTCCCCGGTTCACCCGGAGAAGCAGGGTATGGTGAAGCTCCTGTCGAACGATACCCACGAAGCTGTCTCCCCAGACCAGGGGGAAGATCACGCAGAAAGCGTTCTCAAGTTAGCGCTGATACATTCCGAGGGTATGTATGAGATTGGTGAAGAGTAACAAGAGAAATCAGCCTGCGAGGAAATGAGCACAATGAGCAAAGCAGCATATAACTTTTTCAATGACCGGAGAAAATTTGAACGAAAACCTTTAAACCTCGTTGTCCACCTCAAGATCGGTGTTCACCTCAACGGTGTCGGGGTCATCAGGAACATGAGCAGGAACGGAGCATGCATCTCTTCCCCCGAACTGTTCGCGTTCTTCAAACCCGAGCAGGCCCATGTGTTTGAGGATGCTCAGATCTCGATCTCTTTCCCTTCCGAGTCACTGACCGTCGAAGGAACGGTACTCCGGGTCGATGTTTTCAAGGACGAGTTCGCAGTACAGATCGACCCCTCTTCCCTCGGCCAGGAATGGGAAACCTTCACCGAGAAGAACCGTTCCCCAAAGTAGTCAGAACTGATAGTTTATCAGGGAATATCCCAGAGCGTGCCTTCAGGGAACAGGCACACCACTTCACAGCCATGTTCCGGCATTCGTGTGCCGGGCGTCTCGGTCCTACGATACGATCTTGAGCACCCGGGGAGTGTTCCTCTCGGGGGGTGCCGGGATGCGTTTCGGGTAACCGACTATGATCGGTGCGACAATTCGATACCCCTGGGGGAGCCCGATCTCTTTCAGGAGTTGGGGGTCACGAATGTCAGCCCCGAGGTCCACCCAGCATGATCCAAGTCCACGGGAGGCGGCCGAGAGCATGAAGTAGCATGCCCACAGGGCACAGTCCACCTGGAGGCTGCGCACCTGTCTGGGTCCGGCAACATAGATCAGACAGGGTGCATTGTAGAATACATTGAACTCCTCGATCTTCAGGATTTCCTGATATTTCTTCAGGCTCGTCCCCGGATCTGCATCGATACGCTCCAGGATGTTCTTTTTGCTCTCGTCAGAGAGCTTCCTGATGAGAGAGCGGTTATGAACAATGATAAAATTCCACGGCTGAGAGTTCTGCGCATTCGGCGCAAGGCAACTCTCGGTAATGATCTCCTTGAGCAGAGACTCCTGAACACTCCGGTCTTCGAAATCGCGGATCGAACGCCGTTTATGAGCAAGCATCGAAAAGTCGTTCATAGGCATGTTCCTCTCTCCAGGACCCTTTCTCCTCTCCTGATCCAAGGCCTGCATGGCTGGTTGACTGACGGCATACTGTCTTTCATGACGTTCCCGTGCCTCCCGGATTCCCTCGGAATCATCGTTCCAGGAACATGGAGGCCACCTTGCAGGGTTTCACATCGATCTTTTGCCAGACATTCCCCGTCACATAGGGCTCCTGCTTCAGGTAGTCCCTGAGCTCTTCTTCGGATGCGAATTCGACAAACAGCACCGAGCCGATCATCTCGTCCTTGTCGTTCAGCTGGGCTGCACCGAAGAGGGCTTTCCCCTCCTTTTTGAGCTGTTCAATCCCGGAGAGATGGTGTTCCCTCTGAGCAAGCCTCCTCTGTGGGGCGTGCTCGTCTGTTCCGTCAAAGGCAATGATGAGAAATTGCATAGTGTGCCTCCTGAGGAAATGTATTCGTGTCTGCCTTACGTTCTGTATTAAGAACGCTCAGGTACCCTGTTCATCCGATACCAGGGAAAGTGCCTGTCCATCGCCTCGTGATTTCCGGTCTCTTCACACCAGGATACGGCCTCGGAAACAGTCATCGGCCTGATATACGAACCGCCGAACCACGACTCGACGCCTTCGAGTTCATGAAACCGCGAGAGCATACCCCCTTCGTACAGGAGAAAATAGTCACCACTGGCGCTTACGTACAGGGTCTCGGTGTCTGTCCTGAAGCCTCCGGAGAGTTCATTTGCACTCCAGTCTCCGATCTTCGTAGACTTGGCTGGGTCAAACGCCTTTTCAACCAGCGCCTGCTCGACCTTCTCATACAGCAACTCTTTCATGGATGCACCCTGTCTCGGTCAGAATACCACACGGTCAACGCCCTGTCATTCCATGGATCCCTGCTGTTCACATGCCCTGCGACCTTCCAGCATTCCCCTCAAAGGAGATCGTGATGGAACTGTGTCTCTAAAGAATCAGACTTTTCCGTGATACTTGAAGGAGAGCCTCAGTTTCGTGCGATAGCTGAGAACCTTGCCGTCTTCGATCTGCATGTCCATCTCCACGACTTCGGCTACTCGAAGGTCTTTGAGCGACTTCGCTGCAGTTTCCACCGCATTTTTTGCCGCCTTGTCCCAGGAATCCGGACTTGATCCGATGATCTCGATGACATTGTAGACGCTTTCAGGCATGGTATCCTCCTTTGTTCAGTATTCGACCTGTCCCGGTACGGGCCGTCTCCACCACTCCTCTTGTAAATCAAAGGTCCCCGAATCGACAGAACCCACTGCCCGAACCTTGTTTCACACCGTGGTCGAACCCCGTTGTTGATAATAATAAGGGGATGAACGAGACATACAATCCCGTTGATCCAAAAGAGGTCGAGCTCTTTTCCACATCCCCGCCGAACAAAGGGATATCGTTGGGTCTCTCCCGACACCCTCACTGTTCAGTGGTAGTTCGTCATCTCAAAGGAGGCCCTCCCACGAGAGCCTTGACAACACACTCATCCGGATGATACAAGGCATCCAGGAGGTATCCAATGGAACTTTCCTCGCGGTTTGTCGGTGTTTCCCTGAAAGAATACGCCACCACGGTGACCTGGCGCGACACCATGAACTACGCTGCAGCGACAGGTGATTCAAACCAGCACTACCTCAATGACGAACGGCCCGGGGGCGTGATTGCCCCTCCCATGTTCGCAGTTGCTCTGACCTGGCCGATCTCCGAGAGGATCTGGGACTATTTCGAGGTGGAGGATTTTCCCAGAGAAATTCTCCTGACCCAGGTGCACTACTCAGAGCACCTGCAATTCTATCGCATGATCCGCCCCGGTGACAGCCTCAAGATTCAGGGACGAATCGCTGCCATTGTTCCGCACAAGGCAGGCACCCACGTCGTCATCCGCTTCGATGCCCGTGACAGCACCTCTGAGCTCGTCTTCACCGAACACATCGGCGGCATGATGCGCGGGGTCGAATGTTCTGATTCGGGCCGCGGAGAAGAAGATCTGCCGGCGGTTCCCGCACATTCCGGCACAGCCACGCCCCTGTGGAGTGTACCCATACCCGTGGATAAGCTGGCTCCCTTTGTGTATGACGGGTGCACGAGAATCGTGTTTCCCATTCACACCTCAGTACACTTTGCCCACCAGGTCGGTCTGCCCGGCATTATCTTTCAGGGAACGGCCACCCTCGCCTATGCTGTTCGTGAACTCGTCAACCATGAGAGCGACGCGGATCCCCGAAACGTAGCGGCTATATCGTGCAGATTTACCGGCATGGTGCAACCCGGCGAGGAGATCGTGGTGCGGCTCCTCCACCGGGAGCGCTCCGATGGAACTCACCTGCACTTCGATGTACTGAACGCCGAGGGCAGGAAGGCCATCAGTCACGGATATGCTTTTTTACAGAACCTTTAGAGAGGGAGGGAGAAGATGAGCTGGAAGGAATTGAACCTGACCTGGCACTATGTTGAGCAGTGGGCCGACAGAAAACCCATGAGCGAAGCCCTGGTGTTTGAAGACGAACGCCTCACCTGGGGCGATTTCAAGGAGAGGATGGACGCCATCGCCAGGGCGTTTCTGGAGATCGGCGTCAAGAAGGGGGACCGTGTCGCCATGCTCTCCATGGCACGCAACGAATTTCTCACCACGTATATGGCGGCACACAAGATCGGGGCGATCTGGCTGGGCCTCTCTCCCAAATTCAGTCTCGATGAACTCAGGTATCTCATCTCGGATTCAACTCCTGCGGTCCTGATCACCCTGAGTCGATACCAGGACAGTGACCTCTCACAGACCATCACGACGCTCAGGGCCGAATTTCCCTGCATCAGAAAGATCCTGGTGATCGGAGATCCCGTGCAGGGGACCGAGGGCTTCTCAGACTATGTTTCCAGGCCGAGACACCAGTACGATGAGGTACTCGAGAAACGAGCCTCAGAGATCGGAACCACCGACGAGGCGCTGCTGATGTACACATCGGGTTCTACGGGCAAGCCCAAGGGGGTCCTCCACACCCACAGGAGTATCATAGAAAACATCCGTGTCGAGATCCCCAAGTTTTACTTCAAGGAGACCACCCGGGGTCTGCTGCACTTCCCCATCAACCATGTGGCCGCAGATGTGGAGATCGGGTTTGCCGCCATCATGGGCGGGGGCGCACTGGTCATGATGGACAGATTCGACCCGGCTGAAGTGTTGAAGATTATCCCGCGTGAACGCATCACGGTCCTGGGCCAGGTGCCGGTTATGTTTCTCCTTGAATTCAAGCAGAGCGATTTCTTCACCACGGACTTCAGCAGCATCGAGGGTTTCATCTGGGCAGGAGCCGCTGCACCCAAGATCATGATCGATGTGCTCGACGGCATCTGCAGACAGACCGGTGCACATCTGATAACGGGATACGGCAGCACGGAGGTGTGCGGGTTTGTCACCTACACGGAAAAGGGAGATGACCTGGAAACCCTGATGAAGAGCGCCGGAAAGATTGCAGACCCCTTCGAGCTCAAGATCGTGGATGAACACCGCAGGGAACTGCCCGACGGTCAGATCGGAGAAATTGCCGTCAGGGGGCCGTTCCTCATGAAAGGCTACTACAACAAACCGGAACTTACCGCCGAAGCGATCGACGAGGATGGCTGGCACTATACCTCTGATCTCGCGTACAAGGATGCCCGTGGATACATCTACATCACCGGACGCCGATCGGAGATGTTCAAGACCGGCGGTGAAAACGTGTATCCCCGGGAGATCGAAGATGTGATTGAATCCCACGACAGTGTGCTCTTTGCCGCGGTTCTGGGCGTGCCCGACGAGATCTACCAGGAGGTGGGTTGGGCCTATGTCATGCCCATGCCGGGCAAGGCCGTTACGGAAGACGAACTGCAACGCCTGTGCAGATCGAAACTCGCAAATTTCAAGCTGCCCAAAAAATTCTTTATCCGCGACCTGCTTCCCCTTCTCGCTTCGGGCAAGGTCGACAAGCTCGCCCTCAGGAAGGAGATCGAGGAAACGCTGAAAAACAGCTGAGCACATCCTTGACAACCTTTGCCTTCCGGCCGAGGGTTGTCTCAGGGCAGCAGATTCAGGTGAGTCGACGCCCGGCTGCCGGGAAACAGGAAGGCATCACATGACCATTCTCTCGAGATCTGTGGTGCGAGGGATGATCTGTCAGACGAGAAGTCGTACAGAACGAGCCTCAACTATGCCATTCTCTCGAAATCTGTGGTACGAGAGATGATCTTCAAGCCCCGGCTGAAATGAATGGCCTCCTCGATAGTGTACCCCCTTTGCAGGTGGGCACAGAATCGATCGAGGTTCATGCCCTGCTCCGCTGCACGGACCGTCCTGGTCAGATCTTCCCTGAACTGCTTCCGCAGGCCGGGATCCCTGAGCCGCCGGAGATCATCGACGGTACTGCAGACAAACCTGACCGCGAGCCTCACTGCATCCTCGTTCACCATGGCACCCTCCTGTTGGCACACCACGAGACGCGAAATAAAACGCCCACTCTGTGATGAAACCTCATTCAATCAACAATCTACCGCAAGCCGGTCACGCCCACGCATGGGCGACACCCGATGTCTTATTGTAAGCTTGCCATGCCGTGCTGTCAAGCCCCGTGAGTTCGCACAGCGCGCTTTCTGGTCATAATGGGAGCATTCATGGTCCGCATTGCCTGAAAAACCATCGAGGCGAGGGGGCACCGCGATCCTCGACCCGCTCATCCTCATTTCCACGACCTCGCGTCATGGAATCACCCCTTGCCGTGAAACCAGGGAATGAAGACGCTCGTTCGTCTCTTGTAGTCAGCAAAGCCCGGGTTGTCCTTCATGAGCTTTTCCGTCAAGGGAACCCCGGAGACATACAGGATGGTGTAGGTGATGGTCAGCGGACCGATGATGGATGCCCACCCCCAGGGCACCGACAGCGCCATGATGTACAGGGCCCACCACATCGTGACCTCTCCAAAATAGTTGGGGTGTCTCGAATATCGCCACAGGCCCTGATCCATGATTTTTCCCCGGTTGCCCGGGTCGCTGATGAACCGGTCCAGTTGCCAGTCAGAAATCGCTTCGAAGCCGAATCCAAGTATCCACAGAAGCACAGCCACTGCATCCACAAGACCCAGGGCTCGTGCATCATAGGTGTTGATGAACAGGACAGGCATGATGTTCAGCAGCAGGATCCCTCCCTGGAGGAGAAAAACCTGGAGGTAACTCCTGATGACAAATGACTTTCCCCATTCCTTGCGCCACTTGCGGTACCGGACGTCCTCCCCCTTCCCCCTGTTACGGAGATGTATCCTGATGGAGAGCCTGAGCCCCCAGATCAGAATCAGGAGGCTCGCGATGAGTTGCCGCGGGGTGAAAGAACCTCCAATGACCAGCGTGGACCAGGCCACTACGACAAACCCCAATCCCCAGGCAACATCGGCAATACTGTTGTCCTGTTTTTTGAGGGCCAGAAGAAAGACAGCATTCACGAACACGAACAGGATGACAGCCGCAGTCAAAAGGGTGAACAGCACCTCCATCACATCACCTCACGCAAGATCGTTCCGGGCCGGAGCCCTGGTTGTTCTTGACCCTGACCCTTTCTTCATGAGCGAACCCATGAGATTCTGGCTGCATGAAAACGCACGTCAGGAGGCTCAGGACACGGAAATTCATGTGCTCGGTCCCCATCTACACTGTGCAGAAATCACAGGTGAAAAGCCACCGTCCGATGGAGAAACTTGCCGCTGCAACGCTCGCGGTCAGTACCATGCCCCAGATGATATCCACGAACACGACCCTGACCGGCCAGTCCTTCAGCGTTGCCAGGTTGGTCAGATCATAGGTAGCATAGGCGAAGAACCCGAACAGAGCGCCCATGACAACTGCCTGGGAGAGTGAATCTTTCTCCAGGGCGGGCATGGTTGCAAAGATCAGGATTCCGACAATGTAGAGCAGGTAAAACACCAGGGCAGCTGCCCAGTTGACGTCTGCTCTGAGCAGGTGACCCAGGTTGTTGCGATAAAACCCCCTTGCCACAAACCCGAGCCAGATCATATCGATCACGAAAAAAACGGGAATCGTGAGGAGATAGAGATAGATGACATTCATATGTTCCCTCCGTTGAACTCCTGAACCATGCACCCTGCACCGGGCATCATGTCCCAGGGATATGTCCTGCTTCGATCTCGAACAGAACCAAAGTCCTGTGAGCCATGGTTACATAATAATGCTCAGTGCAAGGTGTGGAAGAGCCCGTTGTGGCAGTTTCTTTACCGTATCAGGAAAAACCGAAGCCAGTACGGTGAAGTTCGTTGCTTGCATCCCGTTGTTACAAAGCAGATACTCTCCTTGAAAAGGTTTCTGCTGGTATGTATAGTAAGAAGAATGAGCCATGGCAGCACATCCCTGCTTTCGAACTGAAAGGATCGTGAAGAGACTTTGTCTGGAAGTGATTGCAGGATAATTGCATTGTGGCAATGAAAGGAGTTTCGCATGCGTACGACACTGTGTATCGTTTCAATTCTGATCGCTGTGAGCCTGTTCCTGGGAGGGTGTGCGACAGACCCGTATACCGGGGAAAAGAAGATGAGCAAGACCGCCTGGGGGAGTATTATCGGAACGGTAGGCGGTGCAGCGGTCGGTGCTGCGGTAACCGGACATGAAGACCGCCGCAAGGGTATGCTCATCGGGGCCGGAGTCGGGGCACTGTCTGGCGCCGGGGTCGGGTACTACATGGACCGCCAGGAGGCAAAACTCAGGGAACAGCTGCAGGGGACAGGGGTCAGCGTGACCAGGCAGGGGGACATTCTCGTGCTCAACATGCCCGGTCATGTCACCTTTGAGTTTGACAGCTACAACATCAACGCGGGCTTCTACGACGTGCTCAACTCAGTTGTGATCGTGCTCAAGGAGTACGAGAAGACCCTCATCAACATCTCCGGGCACACCGACAGTATCGGCAGCGATGCCTACAACCAGACCCTCTCCGAACGGCGTGCCGCAAGTGTCGGCCAGTACTTCATCTCCCAGGGCATCACGAACATGAGGATCATGACCCAGGGGTTTGGTAAGACGCGTCCGATCGCGAGCAACGACACGGACGCTGGCAGGCAGCTCAACCGCCGGGTCGAACTCGAACTCGTTCCGTTGACAGAGGGATAGTGTTGCTCCTATTCAGGGGGCACGTTCGGTCGTTCTTCAGAAGTACCCCTGGAGAACCCTCTGTCCGTTACTCTTTCCCTGGGGGTGTGCTTTGGGCAAAACCATTGCAATTATTGGGGTGAACGGCTACCCGGCATTAACACTTCTGCCATTGCTTGAATCGGATCCCGATGTCGATACCATAATCGGCATTGATCGTACGCCATGGAGGGGTGGATCCAGCAAAATCGCTTTTTTTCGCGAGGATTTTTTTGGTACACGGATGACAGAACTCCTCAAGGACGCTGATGTTGTCTATCACCTGGCCTTTTTCGAAGATGATTTGAGTGACGGGCAAGGGTCCTTTGACAGAACCGTAACCGAATCAAACTACCTCTTTACCGCCTGTGCGCAGAACAGTGTCGAAAAGATCATCTTCCTCAGCAGCACCGCGGTCTACGGTCTTCAGAAGAGTCCTGGTCTTTTCGTTACTGAAGATGTTCCCACAACTTCTGTCAGAGACGGGAAGCACTATCATCATAGTGCGGTTCAGATTGAAGCCTTTGCAGAGAGTTTTTTCCACCGGTATCCGGGTTTTACTTGTACCATCCTCCGCTCGGCAATGCCTATCGGTCCGAACATCGACAACACCCTTGAAAAAAGCCTGTCAATGAAATTTCTTGACCTTCCCTCGGGAGAAAACCGACGTATTCAGTTTATCCATGAAGACGATCTCGGACAGGCATTGTACCTTGCGTTTAAAAAAGATATTCCCGGTGTATTTAATGTTGCTGCCAATGACTCCGTGTCGATTCGGTGGTGTTTCAGGAAAGCATGTGTGAACGTTGTGCCCCTGCCGGAACTTCTGGCGAGGAAAATAGCCGACATCGGGTTCAGACTTCGCTTGTTTCCCTTCAGCGGGAACTGGATCCGTTTTCTCTGCCGATCGATTGCTGTCGACAGCAGTACGTTACAAGCAGCGACTGGCTGGAATCCTGCATATACTTCTGGAAACGCACTCATGACCTATGTCACCAAGATTCGCGAACGCAAGAAACAGGATACTCTGATTCAGGCCATATTGTCGTGGGTAATCAAGAGCGGAAAGCGCTTAAAACCCTTCCTGCCAGTCCTTTACACGTTCAAACTGGGAAAGATACCAGGAATCCGGCGTCTGGTCCCATGGTTAAATCCTGATATGAACTGCATCAACTACCTCCCAATCAACGAGCGGCTGGAAGTTGAAAATAACATCCTGCCATCCCAAGTGGTACACGATCTGATCGATTGCGCTTCGATCCACGTGATCATGGATAAATGCGGATGCCGGATGCTCAGGGATTGCAAGCGCTACACCCATAATGTCGGGTGCCTGTTTATGGGAGAGACTGCCTTGAAACTGCCCCATGGCGTCTGTCGCAAGGTTACAAAGGAAGAGGCCCATGCCCATGCTGATCGGGCAATTCGTCTTGGGCTTCTGCCCATGGTGGGAAAAGTACGGATAGACAACTTCATCTATTTGACGCCTGATCGAGGTACATTGCTGAGTGTCTGTTTCTGCTGTGAGTGCTGCTGCATCCTGACTTCGTACAAGCACGTACCAGGAAAATATCTGGACGGTATCATTCAGCCCATAAACGGACTGACCATCGAGGTCACCGATGATTGTACCGGATGCGGCACCTGCCTGGAAACGTGTGCGTTCAATGCTATTACGATCATTCATGGCCGCGCAGTTCACACTCACCAGTGCCGGGGCTGCGGCCGATGCGAAAGATTCTGCCCCTCTCGTGCGGTAACAATATCAATCCACAATCCACGGTATGCTGAAGAGGTGAACGGTCGGATCAGGGCCTACGTTGATTTCGATTGATGTGAATAATTGATTGTCCATGACTCCCCTCCATGTGACTTTCAAGCCATGGATCGTTTCGCAAGCAGCACCACTCTCTTGCACACCACTCTCTTGCGTATTGACAAATGTCACAGGGGTGTTAACGTACCCCGTTGAGTTCATTCTCAGCAGGAGAACGCGATGATCAGAAAACTACGCTCGTGTGTGGCGGCACTGTGCTGTGTTGCGATGTTCGGATGTGCACAAACCAGGCTCCTTCTGGAGAGCGAGGATGAATCGATCTCCCACATAAAAAACCACCGGGAAGCACTTGCGCCTGAGTTCCAGTTTCTCGGAAAGGTGAGAGGGCCGGAAAAAGCAGCGTGGAGCAGCAGACTGAGAGGGGCAACCCTTCAGAGCGAATCCCTGGTCTACGGTGGCGTTTCCGATGACCAGATTGTTGAAAGAGGGATCATTGTACGGACATATAAAATTCTCGGCGAAAGTGACGAGCTGCTGCATGATCTTTTTACAGACAATACCCATGTGATAGATTCCGGCAGCATGGAAGTTGCCGGGAAAGATTTTTCGTATGATCTTCTGGCGAAACAAGACGTCCTTGCTCGGAACGAGAGGAACGTGATGGGCAGCAAGGGGCTGATCATGAAAGACTGCTACCTTGTCAAAGAGTACCGCTCAAATGTGAGGGGATTTTTAGACAAATCAAAAACCCAGATACTCTATTTTGATGCAACGCATCTGGACCAGACAGGCTCAGAATGTGTACAACTCTTTAAAGACGTGCCGATTGAACAAGACAGCCCAACGCTCTTGGGGTTTACCCGGGAAGCAGACAGGTATTTCACCATGCTCCTTGGAGGAAAACCCGCAGAAAAGAGCACGGCTGACAAGCAGACCACCATGGACTCTGATCAAGAGGAACCGGGTTCAGGAACAACCGAGATAGAAAGGAAGCTCACCACATTAAAAAACCTTCTGGATAAGGGGCTCATTACTGAGGGTGATTATGAGAAAAAGAAAGCAGAACTGTTAGAAGAGTTTTAGGACCGGCAACATGAACCTTCTGCTATGCCTTGTTATTTGCTGATTTTCCCGATGATGAGCAACCCGTCCCGTGCCCCTGTGTGCTCATGCTCTTACCTACAAAACTATTCGTTGAGGAGATATCCAAATGGCGGAGAAAAATCTTGTTTACCGCGGTAAGTCGAAAGACGTTTTCAGCATAACCGATGGGCCACACAAGGGAAAGTATCGATTGATTTTTACCGACAGGGCAACAGGGTACATGGAAAACGGCAAACCCGTTTTCGACCCGGGCTATGATGTCGTTGTCGGTGAAATTCCCGGGAAAGGTGCCATTGCGTGCAGGTTTGCCACCTATTTTTTCCAATTGCTGAAGCGACAAGGCGTAGCGACACATTACATCGATACCATCAGCGAACAGGAAATGATCGTTGAACCCGCTCTCCCCTTGAGCATGGAGGTGGAATCGCCTGAGTTCCCCGGGTCGGCTCCGCTGTTGAACCTCGAATTCACCTGGAGAAACAATGCAACCGGGAGCTTCTGGAGACGGTATCCCTTTGTGACTCCCTGCAAGAATCTCCACACGCTCGTCGAGGCATGGACAAAGGGAGACAGCGACATCCTGATCACCCTGGAGGCCCTGGAAGAGACTGGTGCGATGAATGGCAGCGAGATTGCGCAGAGTGTTGAACTCGTCAAGAACATCGCCGAAATCGTTTCTCAGGAATTTGCTTCAAAAGACCTCCACGTCATCGATGGCAAGTTCGAATTGGGCAGGCTGAAATACGGGGATGGGAACATCGTGCTCATCGACGAAATATCGCCCGATGTGCTGCGCGTCTGCAGGGGCTTCACTCCTGACGAATCCGGAAATTGCACGGTGTTCAAACAGTGCGCTGTTACGAATTATTCCGAGGGCAAAAGGACGATCAAGAACAGGAATCAGATTTCCGCGGCAGATTTTATCGATATTTTCCTGTAGAAGACGCGGGTTTCTTCACGGAAGATGCGCGCATGGCACTGATTTCTTCGGTATTCGTTCGTAATTCACGTGATCAGGTCGCATGAAGCGTTCGGTACCCGGGAGGATGTCTTCTCCGGGCTGTTCTGTCTTTTGGCAAAGAATACTCCCTCTCAGACCCATTCTGCCCAGTCCAATACGTTCTCGCTACTCATCGAAAATGGCTGAACTTACACGCGACTTGTGGTATAACTTTATGAAAACTAGATGATAACACGTTATCAGGGAGGAACCTATGTCCAAATCGGAAGATGCGTTGAAAGAAGCTTTTGCAGGAGAATCACAGGCAAATCGAAAATATCTTGCTTTTGCTGCCAAGGCTGACCATGAAGGGTTTCCGCAGGCGGCGAAACTGTTCCGGGCCGCCGCCGAAGCAGAAACGGTTCACGCCCATGCCCATTTACGGGCACTCAAAGGAATCCGATCCACCAAGGAGAACTTGGAGGAGGCGATAGCCGGAGAAACTCACGAGTTCAAGAGCATGTATCCGGAAATGATCGAAGCGGCCAAGGCTGACGGCAACAAAGAGGCCGAGCGGTCTTTCCGTTATGCCAACGAAGTGGAGAAAATTCATGCCGGACTCTATCAGAACATGCTTGATACCCTGGAACGTGCACAGGAATCTTACAGCTATTATGTATGTCCGGTATGCGGATATACTTCAGAAAAGCAAGCACCCGAGACGTGTCCTGTGTGCGGAGCAAAAGGAAAGATGTTTAAAAAAGTTGATTAAGGGAGTCCAAGCGTAAAACGCCCGTATCTTCTGTGATATCGTTTGGGCGTGAACGACTTTTGAATACGTGCTTGTGTTGTTCATTGGTTGCGTGAACCAACGGTGAACACATCCAACCGAACCATGATGCTTGAGCATCCCAGGGTCTTGGCTTTCTGAGACCGGACAATCCCCTGTTATGTCTCGGCATCCAGCGCACGGTATTCTTTCCCGAGGAACACCCTTGGTAATCAAATAGTCCAGCAACGGCTGATTATCCTTGCACATATACAACTCACAGGTCCCGCAATCAATACCACAGGGCGCAACAAGATTGGTGCGTTCTCGTGTGATCATCGCTGAATACTCCCTTTCTCGTTCAGTTTTGATGGTATTATTAGGCCATTGTTGGTGGTGTTCGTTTCTCGTGATAATTATGGAGCCAACGCAGGGATTTGAACCCTGGACCTGCTGATTACGAATCAGCTGCTCTACCTCTGAGCTACGTTGGCACCGGTGATGTTTTTACACAGAGCCCTGGCGTTGTCAATGGGTTATGAATTGAGAAACAGCAAAGGATTCTGGTCAGGGTGCGATCGGGGGCAATGAGATGACCGGAGTGTTTTCCGGCCCACTTTTTTAGATGAGCACTGCCATCCTTTATGTTACAGGATCTGCCGCATGAACTGCTTGGTACGATCGTGGGTGGGGTTCTTGAAAAAGTGCTCGGGCGTCCCCTCTTCCAGGATCTTCCCTTCGTCCATGAAGATGACGCGGTCTGCCACCTCGCGGGCAAAGCCCATCTCGTGGGTCACCACGATCATGGTCATGCCCTCTTTGGCGAGCTTGATCATGACCTCGAGCACCTCGCCGATCATCTCCGGGTCGAGCGCCGAGGTGGGTTCATCGAAGAGCATGAGCTTCGGCTGCATGGCCAGTGCCCGGGCGATGGCCACACGCTGCTGCTGGCCACCCGAGAGCTTGGTGGGATACTCGTTGATCTTCTCCAGGATCCCGACCTTTGTGAGGAGTTCTCTGGCGATCTTTTCCGCCTCTGCCTTCGAGCGTCTGCGCACCACGACCTGGGCCAGCGTGAGGTTCTGGAGAACGGTCTTGTGGGGAAAGACATTGAACTGCTGGAACACCATGCCCACTTCTTCCCGCACCTTGTTGATATCGGTCTTGGGGTCGTTTATCTCGTAGCCGTCCACGAAAATGGTGCCGCCATCCACTTCCTCGAGCTTGTTGATGGAGCGCAGCAGAGTACTCTTGCCCGAGCCGCTCGGCCCGATGATCACCACCTTCTCCCCGTCATAGACATCGAAGGAGACGTTGTCCAGGGCCTTCAGGGAGCCATAGATTTTGTAGACCCCCTTCATCTCCACCATTTTCCTACGCATACTATTCTGCACCGATCTTCTCCTCAAGGATGCTCACGAGCTTGGACAGAAACAGGGTGATGATCAGGTAGACCAGGGCAACCACGGTATAGGTCTCGAAGTAGGCGAAGCTCTCGGCAGCGAACTCCCTGCCCCTGCGCAGCAGGTCTGCCACCGCAAGGATGGAGACGAGAGACGAGTCTTTGAGC
>DSBG01000044.1 GCA_011046135.1 Deltaproteobacteria bacterium | reverse complement strand
GCTAGTTTATTCTTTATTTATCGAGATATTTCTTGTGTTTCATATCTTCAAGCCCGTCAACATCATGGTTCTCACGAGGAGTTCTTTCCGCAATCTGACATGCCTGTACACCGTGGTTCCCCTTTCACCAGAACTCAGGGGGCATGGGAGACATCGCTGTTGATTTGACAAGGGTGCAGACAATGTGCGACATACTCACCCACACGAATCCCCCCGTGGAAGGAGCCCTCGTATGCAGCGGATACCGAAACAGGTCTGGCTCGGCATCGCATTCATGTTCCTGTCCGCCCTTACCTATTTCATCCACTTTCTGATCTTCCGGGATCCCCACCACATTTTCATATACATGGTGGGTGACATCGCCTTTGTCTTTATCGAGGTCCTCATGGTGACCCTGATCATCCACGCCCTGCTCGAGCATCGGGAACGCCGCACCAGGCTCGAAAAGCTCAACATGGTGATCGGGATCTTCTTCAGCGAGATGGGGACCGAACTTGTGAGCTACTTCTCGGACCTCGACCCCAACCTGGAGACGCTCAGGGGGGAACTCACGGTTTCGTCCCACTGGAAGGATGCCGAATTCAGGGAGGTGACCAGGCATCTTGCCGCCTATGCCTACCGGGTGGAGCCGGAACGGCTGGATCTGGTCAAGGTGAAGGATTACCTGGTGAGCAAACGGGACTTCCTCCTCATGCTTTTAGAAAACCCGAACCTCATTGAACACGAACGCTTCACCAACCTGTTGTGGGCCGTGTTTCACGCAGCGGAAGAGCTCAGGTTCAGAAAAGACCTTTCAGCCCTGCCCCAGGAGGACATCGCGCACCTGACAGGCGACATCAACCGGGCCTATGGACTGCTCGTGTCCGAGTGGATCGCCTACATGAAGCATCTCAGGGAAAACTTTCCCTACCTCTTCTCTCTGGCAATCCGTACAAACCCCTTCGATGAGAACGCCTCGGTGATCGTCAAACAGGCCTGATGCGGTGAACATCGTCCCAACCAGCGGGCATCGAGGCACTCCATGAGCATGCACATCGAACTCGTCACCGTCGTGTTCATCGCAGTGGGGCTCGCCATGGATTCCTTTGCCGTGTCCATTACGAGCGGATCGACCATGGGCAAGCTCAGGGTACGCCATGCCTTCAGGATTGCCCTGTTCTTCGGGGGGTTCCAGGGGCTCATGCCGTTGATCGGCTATCTCTCAGGATTGAGCCTCCGCACCTACCTTGCACACATCGACCACTGGATCGCCTTTGGCCTGCTTGCCGGGATCGGGTGCAAGATGATCTATGAGTCCATGAAGATGGGCGACTCTGAGAGGAATTTCGATCCCACAAATCTCCTCGTGCTGCTGGGACTGTCCGTTGCCACGAGCATCGATGCCCTGGCCGTGGGCATCAGTCTGTCGATGATCAAGGTCGATATCATCGTTCCAGCCCTCGTCATCGGGCTGATCACCTTCGGATTCTCACTGGCAGGCGTCTACATCGGGAAACGTCTCGGACACATCTTTGAGAGAAAAATCGAACTGCTTGGTGGGGTAATCCTTATCGGTATCGGGGTGAAGATCCTGCTGGAGCACCTCCACGGATAAGACCTCGAATAAGACAAGAACTCCGGGTTCCGCCCTCGATCCTGAAACGAGACCCCCCTCACTGTTCCCTGAAGACCTCACCCCGAATGCACTGCCGCGTGAAGGTGTATCGACGGCGGACAATTCCCGGTGCAGGGTCCGGGACGATTCTAGCGGTGTCGAAGGAGATCACGGGAACCGGAGTGACCGGTTACCTCGGTCGCTCCGCAATTTTGAATTCCTTGCCTCCCGCCATGAGAACCCTGCCGTTGAGCCATGCATCAACCCTGAAGGTGCCGTATCCCCCGTGGGTGGCGAAGTACTCTGTCATGCTCGTTCTGAATCCATGGATCTTGGCATATCCATCGTCACTGGAGAGTGTGGTTCTATTCCGGAGCACCTCTTTCCCGTTTGGCCCGGTGATCGCATAGAGAAGATCATCCCCCTGTCGTGCATTCTCGGGAACGATGTAGATGACCATGCTCTCGCCCTCGTAGAAAAACCAGTCTTCTCCGATGCGTTCATCAATCCAGGGATCGAATCTGCCGTTGAGATTCCTGTCTCGATATTTTATGGTGATGATCTGATCTGTGGTGGGAATAACCTGCGGTTTCGGCTTTTTCTTTCTGTGTGCACACCCCCAGAGTCCCAGAACCCCAAGGACGGCAAGACCACCGACCCCCTTCACAAAAGTTCTTCTCGTCATTCCCCTGTGCAGCTGATTGATCTCATCCATGAAGTGCATACGATTCCCTCTGTCATGAGTTTCTTGCGGTTTGTCGCCATCAGTGACCACGCTCGAGCGGGGTTTGCATCCCCTCTCCCCCTTTTGCTCAGTACTCTGCAGAACACAAGACCGTGTACGGGTATCACCATCACCTCTATACCAGCAACCGCTGTAAAATCCAACCCATTATCTCTGCGTATACCCCGTGATGGAGCACATCACCACACCCCCCGCCGGTGCACGATCAGCTCGCAGGGGCATCGCTTTCATCCTTCAGTCTCATGGGAACGCCGCCAACCTCTTGTGAAACCCGGCCAAAGAGTTCAGAGGTTGTTGTCTCCAGGTCGTGAATACGGACACTCACCGCTCCTTCGGGGCACACGGATGCGCACACTCCACAGCCCTTGCAGCGTTCTTCATCGTGAAACGCCTTGGCGTTGCGCAGGGTGATCGCCTGCGTGAAACAGCGGGAGACGCACGCTCCACAGCCGGTGCACCTGTCGTTGTCGACCTCGATGGTGATCCCCCGGAGGCGGTGAAACAGGCCCTTCGACTCCTCGGGCAGGTACTTATATCCGAAGAACAGTGTGCAGCAGCAGGGGCAGCAGAAACACACGGTCAGGAACGGACGGTCCTTCGAAACGTTCCAGATGACATTGTCCCCTGCCGCATGGCCCATGAAGGGGATCAGCCCGGCATCCACAGCCTTGTGGAGATGTGCGATGGCCTCTTCGACCGTGGCGTGTCTCGCCACCGTGGTGTCCTCCTCCTCGGTCGCAGCGCCGATGTGCAAACATCCCGTGTGAATGTCGTACGAGGTACAGCCCCTCGCCTCCCTGCAGGTGCAGCGGTGGATTATGGTGCGGTGGTCAGATTCTCGGATGATGTTTTCCAGAACCACAACAGGAAGCGGAGTGCTCACAGACGTGACCTGTGCATTGATGGGAAGGTGTGAGATATTGAACATGTCTCGCTGAATCGATTGTGCCCTGATCCCTGCCACGAGTTTTCCGAGAATGGGCACGGATGGTGGTATGTAGGACAGCTTCCAGAGCTTGGCGAGAATCCAGAGATACCAGGCCGGTCTTTTCCCCATGACATTCCCCTCGATACCGTAGTTTCAGTGGCTGTGCTTGTCTGAGAATACCACCTTGCGCCTACAAACACAAAGGGTTTGAGCATCTCCGTCGGTTCGGCTGCCCCGCCCCCACAGCCCGTGAAGCTTCCACGCACGTGATGATCACGAGGTGGTTCGTTCTGCAGGGGACTTCATCGGGAGGCCACCGTGATGGTTCCTCAGAGTGGTTGATTCAATAGGGGATCCTGTGGTCGGGGGAAATCCGGCATCCTGCAGCACAGGGAAGAGAGCCGAAACTGGTCGGGAAGCGGGGATTTGAACCCCGGACCCCAGCGTCCCGAACGCTGTGCTCTACCAGGCTGAGCCACTTCCCGAAACCGAGTCTATCTATAGAGAAGATCACGCCGCAAAGTCAAGCAGCAGGTGTACCCTAGTTGCGCTTTTTCTCGTAGGTGATGAACGATTCTCTTACCACCCGGTGATCCATCCGGGTATTGACGTCGATGGGATAGGTGCCCTTGTCAAAGGCAAAGAGGTCTTTTCCCAGGCGCTTGAAGGGCATGGTAAGCTCTGCCTTGAAGAAGAGCTCGCTCTTGTCCCTCCCCGACTGCAGGGCATCGTTCCTTCCCCCGATGGAAATTGCCAGGGGTGTTATGGGTCGTATCATCATGGTGAGGCTCAACCCCTTGAGGTCATTTCTGTCCCTGCCGCTGTAAAAATACATTCCCGGCCAGAGCGAGATGAAGCTTGCATCCGGGATGGGAATTCCCATGGCGAGGTCAAAGCCCGGAAGGGCCTCTTTGCCCCGGTTCTCACCGGAGATCGGCAGGTAGACGTTCATGTGGGCGGAAAACGCCGAGTGGAACACCTCGAACCCTGCCCCAAGGCGCTTGTGACTGTTGTCCCCGGTGTAGTCGAAGAACAGGTTGTACCCGGTGATGATCTGGCCCGACATGGCAGGCATGCGCGTTCCAAGCCCCAGGTCAACCCCCAGCTTGGCATGTGTGAGGGTGAGCATCGGCTGGGTGAAGAGATACATGGAATCCACTGATCCCAGGGAGATCATGATCTCTGCGGTATAGCCCGGTCGTGATTCGTCGGAAAGCCTCATGCTGCCCCCTGCCCAGATGGGCTCCGGCGGAGCCGCTAAGACCGACGTGCTCAAGAGACACAGGAAAAGTGCTACACAGATCGTCCTCATCATTGTTCCTCCCCGTAGTTACGGTGTGCTGCTTGGGTCACCTGTCATGTGAGTGTTCTCCCACACGGACCTGATGCTCACGCAGGCCTCTTCAGGCTTGACAATGGTCAATGTTTCCCTGTGGAGCATCCACATATAGTTGATCTGGCTCGTATCGTATGGCGGAATGCTCACCCTCGGGCAGATCCTGACATGGGGGGTGAACAGACCGTTGTCCAGCAGAAAGTAGAGCGACATGTTCAGGCTCGACATGTTGAGAGAATCAATGTACCGCATGACGCTCACGATTCCCTCTGCCAGCTGATCCAGCGTCTGCCCCGCTAGTTCCCAGGGGTAGCGGACATGATTGAGCACCCCGATGACATCGAAAATTCCCATGGGCGCAAAGGCAACCAGCCAGGTCATCTCTTCTGTCCTGGAAATCAGACGCTCAGCGAGCCTGTGCTCCTCCTGAACGAGGTCTGGCCAGAAATCCCTCTCGGTGGCCTGCCGGTACCTGTCCAGAGAAGAGAGCAGGTCCACATAGTAGTTTGTGGGCGAGCTCGAGGCCATGATCTGCAGGTGCGGGTGGATGATGGAACCACCAGCCAGGGGCATGTAGTTCCAGTTCACCGACTGGTAGATCATGTCCTTCTGTCGACGATACACATCCTGGAGGTAGCTGACGCAGCAGGAAAGCGCATTCGATATGTTCTCCGGGGTGAATTCAGAGAGCCCGAGGTAGTGGGAGCGGGTCATCACGGTGACTGCACCGTTTTCATCATAGGGAAAGGCGTTCGGTACGCAGAGCGCCTCACCCTTTGCGTACCGCTCCTGGTCCACGAGATCGGGATGAAATTTGGGGGTGACAAGCTCTATCACCTCGGGACAGAAGGGACAGAACTTCTGTGAGCTCTCCACCACGGCACTGATATCGGCTTTTTTCACCTCTCGGATCGGGAAATCAAGGATCCTGGTTGAGTGGCCGGTCAGGGGATCGTAGCGAATTTCAGAATGCCACTCCGTTTCGGTAAAATTGTGAGATGGATCCAAATAGCGTGATATTTTCAATACCTTAACAAATTCCATACTTTTGATCAATACTATATGCTCTCCGGTGGGTCAAGGAGATTAGCCACGGCAACGAGATTGCACCTGCTCCAGAAGACGCTGCGAGGTTTCCTTGCTATTCAGTTCGGCTAACTGTATAATACCAGGGTTGAAATCACCAGAACAGAGGAGGCCCCCCCAGAGCCCATGGAATGCAAGGAAGAAAAGAACCGATCCATCTGCAACTGCACCTATGAGCCCTGCAGCAGAAAAGGACTCTGTTGCGACTGCCTGCACTATCACCGGAGAAAGGGACAGCTTCCAGCCTGCTTCTTCCCTGCAGATGCTGAAAAAACCTATGATCGCTCCATCGAGAACTTTATCCGACTCTACCACGAGCGGGGCAGATGGTGGTAGTGCTCCGATGAAAGACCCCCTGATCGCCAGAGAGCGAATGATTGAGGAGCAGCTTCAATCCCGCGGCATCAGGGACCAGCAGGTCCTGGCAGCATTCCGGGAGGTGCCACGGCACAAATTCGTGGAAGACTACCTCAAGTACAAGGCCTACGAGGATTATCCTCTTTCCATCGGATTCGGGCAGACGATATCACAGCCCTACATGGTTGCCATCATGACCGAAGCGCTCCGTGTACAGCCTTCCCACAGGATCCTGGAGATCGGGACCGGTTCAGGGTACCAGGCCGCCATTCTCTCACGCCTGTGCAGCCTGGTGTATTCCATCGAACGGGTGAGCGCCCTTGCCTCCCGGGCCAGAAAGACCCTCGATGAACTCGGATATTTCAATATCCACATCCGTATCGGTGACGGCACCCTAGGGCTTCCCAATGACGCACCGTATGACGGAATCATCGTCACCGCAGGCGCACCACACGTACCAGAAGCGCTCATCGAGCAGCTCAACCAGGATGGCAGCCTTGTCATCCCCGTGGGAGATCAGAGCCTCCAGGACCTCAAACGGATCACCAGAACGCCGGAAGGGGTGAAGGAAGAGTCCCTCGGTGGGTGCCGCTTCGTGAAACTCATCGGAAAGAACGGGTGGTCAAGCTGATCGGTCTCTTTGTGAGGAGATGGTTCGGCGGAGCACCTGGAGCACAGAAACCAACTCCTGAGACAATACAGCCACGAAGCACGATACCGTGTTCTGATCCCCGGCCTTCGGGAAAGAACGCCTTTTTCTCGCGGTCAATCCTTCGGGCGGCCGCGCCCCCGAAGTGAGCGTCTACCCCCAGGAACCGTCCCAGAGACTGAAATTTTTCAACAGGGAAAGTCCGTATCTCCCGCTCTTTTCGGGGTGAAACTGGGTGGCGACAATGTTGTCTCTGGCAAGAACAGAGGGGAACGTGATCCCATACTCGGTTTGCGCCACGATGTTCTCCACGTTGGCGGCATCGGGGTAAAAGGAATGGACAAAGTAAAACTGTGCATGGGTGTCGATACCCTGAAGCACAGGGTGGTCCTTGATAACCTCTATGGTGTTCCATCCCATGTGGGGGATTTTCTCTCCTGCCTCTGGAAATCTCCTCACCATGCCGGGAATGATACCGAGGCACCGGGCCGAATCCTCCTCGCTTCCATCGAGAATGATCTGGGTTCCGAGACAGATGCCGAGAAACGGGATCCCGCGTGAGATCACCTCGCGGATCACCTCATCGAGTTTCAGGGCCCTGATCGTCTCCATGGCACTGCCTGCCGCGCCGACACCCGGAAAGATCACACGACTGGCAGAACGTATCTTGGCAGCATCACTGGTGATGCTGCAGGCAATTCCCAGGTGCTGCACAGCCCGGTGAACAGAGCGGAGATTGCCTGCCCGATAATCAATGACGGCGATCATAGCGTTGATTCGTTGCCGGTAGATCCACGGGAATCAGCTCCCCGGTTCAGTTCCGGGGGGTTCCTGTGCCCTGAAAAGTCCACGATGGTGACTCGACGGGTATCAGGCACTCGCGATTTCTACAATGCGATCCAGGAGCCGAAGTATGCCAGGAGAACACCGATGATCAAACCCGCACTGCCAACCTTGAGCCTGGTGTCGCTGTTCGCGAGCGACCCGAAGAGATCGAGGAAGGAGGTGCTCTTATCCCCGGCAGAGGGGTTGGCCATGGGTATGATCAGTTTCAGGGTTTCCGTGATCTTCTGAATCGAGCTGTCTTTGAGAACGAGGATGATGCAGCTCGCGATGATGACGAGATACGCATTCAAGAGCACGAAGACACCGAAGATGAACCCCGAGAGTCCCATCTTGGGATGAACCGTGTCCGTATTCATTTCCAGGCTGATGGGAACCTGGAACGAGGATGAACGATCGTTGTCTCCACCACATCCCGACATGCCCAAACTCAGCACGATGCACAGGACAATAAGCCCTACCATTACAGTGCGCACTCATCGGCCTCCACTCTGATTTGTCCAGCACTATACAGGGACTGCGTCTTCGCTGTCAACATCCTTTAAAGTCTCGTCACCTTGGGTGCCGATGTATCTGGTGACATCAACGGGGAGGATGATCGAGGTGGGCGAGTTTGACGATCTCATCTGTGAATTTGTCGCGGAATCAAAAGAACACATTGCCGACATCGAGGAAGACCTCATCAGGATTGAGGCAGACCGTCAACGAATCGATCCTGACGTGATCAACAGGGTGTTCAGGGCAGCACATTCCATCAAGGGCAGCGCCAGGTTTCTCGAACTCAACACCATCGGCGAGCTTGCCCACAAAATGGAGGACGTGCTCAATCTCATCCGCTCCGGCACGATTCTGCCCACGAACACCGTCTCCACACCCCTGCTCCAGGCAGCGGACATGCTGAAGGTCATGTTCGATACTGTCACGGAGAGCAACGATATGGACATCACCGAGCACCTTGGAGCACTCCAGGCTATTCTCGACGGCACACAGCAGGCTGAACGCCAAATATCCGCACCCGGCATGATGGCAGGGGAACAGGATCTGTTCACCCTGTTCGCTGTAGAAAGAGCAACCATCGAGTCCAGTCTGAGATCCAGCAACCTCTACGTTCTCGGTGCCATACCAGGGGACAAGGACATCGGGGCGTTCATGTCCGAGCTCGGACAACTCGGTGAGGTGCTCGGGTTCACCGAGCATCAGAGCGGCAGTCCATGCTTTCTCTTCTCCACCATCATGGAACCGGACTTGATTCCTTTTGCCCTGGGCATTCCCCCGGACAGCATCACGCAGATCGAAAGACCGCCCGCCCAAACAGAAGACAACTCCTGCACCGAGAAGCCTGTACAGACCCCCCCGTGGGGTGTGAACCCTCAGAAGCGAACCGATCTCCTGCAGAAGGATAAAGAACTGCCACAGGGGCATGATACGCCTTGTGACGACACACCACCCGAAGTCAGACCCATGCCTGAGGAGGAATGGAAGAACAACCCTGCCCCCATCGAGTGCCCGTCCTTCATCACCTTCACCCTCGACAAGGAGATTTACGCGGTTCCCATCACGTCCGTTGAAGAGATCATCGGCCAGCACGAGATGAGCCTGCTGCCCAACGTCCCGGATTTCATCAAGGGAGTGATCAACCTCAGGGGGGAACTCATTCCCATCATGGATCTCAGGATCAAATTCGGCCTTCCACGAAAAGCCCCTGATCAACCCGCTGTGTTCCTCATCCTTCGCGTCGAGGAAAAGATTGTCGGAACGATTGTGGACACCGTTTCGGATGTGCTGACCATACACCCGAAGAAGATTCAGAAAAGACCGTCTTTTGCCACAACCATGTCAAAGGATTTTATCGAAGGCGTTTACAAGGATCAGGAAGACATGGTGATCCTGGTGAGTGTTCCTGATCTGATCAGACCCGATGAATGGTTTCTGGGGCAGGGACTGACTAGAGGTCCTTCTTTGCCGACTGTCCAAACGAACTGATGATCAACCCCACCATTGCCAGGGTAATGTAGGTGTCAGCCAGGTTGAAGGTGGGCCAGCGGAAACTCCCCACAGAGAAGCTCAGGAAGTCAACCACCTCGTTGAACAGGTACCGGTCGGTAAGATTTCCGATGGCGCCCGCCACAATCAGGCTCATGGTCAGTTTCAGCACGACCGATGCTCTTGAAGCCTTGAAAAACACGAAAAAAACCGCAACGAACGCCACAAGAGTCACTCCGGTGAAGAAGAGGGTTCGGTACGTCTCGGGAAGCGACTGGAGGAGGCTGAAGGCGGCACCGGGATTCCTGGTGTGAATGATGTCGAAGAATCCGGGAATCACCGTAAACCCCTGCCCTATGTCCAGCGACGAGACGATGAGCCTCTTGGTCCACTGGTCGAGGACATAGCAGGGCAGTGTCAGTAACAATCCCCACAGGAGCGCTGTCTTCAGTCGTGCCGTGTCCATCCCTTCTCTGACTCGTTGACCGCTGTTGGTTCCCTATGCGAGCTGCTGCGCACAGCGTACGCAGACATCAGGATGCTGCTGGCTCGTTCCGATATCCTCGCTGTAGTGCCAGCATCTCGGGCACTTCTGTCCCGCCGCCTTTCGGGCCATAACTCCAAGCCCGCTGAAGGTTTCGCTTTCTACAAACGGGCCATCACCCTCGCTCACCGTGACTCCCGAACAGATGAACACATCAGCCAGGGCCGGTTCCACCTGCCGCAGAAAGGTCAGGGTGTCGCCGGATCCTGTCAATGTCACCAGTGCATCAAGGGAATGACCGATCACCTTGTCTCTCCGGGCTCGTTCCAGCTCCCTTGCCACATCCTGACGAAGGGCAATGATACGCTCCCATTTGTCGTTGAGCTCCTCGTCCTTCAAGGCAGCGTCTGGCCGGGGCATGGAACACAGGTGCACACTCTCGGGTTTTCCGGGGAAGGCAGGGATGAAATCCCAGATTTCTTCAGCGGTGAATACCAGGATGGGCGCGATGAGCCTGGTGAGCGCGTCGATGATCCGAAACAGTGCGCTCTGAGCAGATTTCCGCTCGAGGGAATCCGCCCGGTACACATAGAGCCGGTCCTTGAGAATATCGAGGTAGAAGGAACTCATGTCCACCACGCAGAAATTGTGCACCAGCTGATAAATGACGTAGGGTTCAAACTCTTCGTATGCCTTGTTCACCTTTTCTATGAGCTCCTGGGTGACATGGAGTGCGTAGCGGTCGATCTCCAGCATCTTCTCGGAGGGAACAAGGTCTGTTTCAGGATCGAACCCGTTCAAGTTGCCCAGTATGAACCGGGAGGTGTTGCGAATCCTCCGATAGGTTTCCACGAGACGCTTCATGATTTCGTCTGAGATCCTGATGTCTGACTTGTAATCCTGCGCGCTCACCCACAGCCTGAGGATCTCCGCTCCGTACTTCGAGATGATCTCCTGGGGACTGATGGTGTTGCCCAGGGACTTGGACATCTTCCTGCCCTCTCCATCCACCACAAACCCGTGGGTGAGGACACTCCGATACGGGGCGGATCCCCGTGTCCCCACTGAGGCCAGGAGCGTGCTGTGAAACCAGCCCCTGTGCTGGTCGGACCCTTCGAGGTACATGTCCACCGGCACCCCGAGACGTGGGTCGTGCTCACAGACCGCGGCGTAGCTCACCCCGGAATCGAACCACACATCAACAATGTCCTCCTCCTTGACAAACTCGGTGCCGGAACAGTTTTCACAGCACGCTCCCGGAGGCAGCAGATCCTTCTCGGACCGGATGAACCACGCGTCCGCCCCCTCCGTCTCGAAGATTTCAGCCACATGCTCGGCAATCTGTTCAGAGGCCAGCACCTCCGAGCAGTTCCTGCAGTAGAAGACCGGGATGGGAACACCCCAGGCCCTCTGACGAGAGATGCACCAGTCAGGCCTGTTTTCCACCATGCCGTAGATACGGTCCTTACCCCATGACGGAATCCACCGCACCTGTTCGATGGCGGTCAGGGCTTTTTTCCTCAGATCGTCGTGCTCCATGGAGATGAACCACTGGTTCGTTGAACGGAAAATAATGGGGTTCTTGCACCGCCAGCAGTAGGGATAGGAGTGGTCAAAGGCATCCACATTCAGGAGCGCACCCTCGCGCTGGAGGGCATGGTTCACGTTGTCGTTGGCATCGAAGACAAACTGCCCGGCGAATTCCTCCACCTCAGCGGTGAACTTCCCCTCGTTGTCCACCGGGGCGTAGATGTCCAGGCCGTACACCTTGCCAATCTCGTAGTCTTCCTGCCCGTGGCCGGGAGCGATGTGCACACAGCCGGAACCAGCTTCCAGGGTGACGAACGGGGCGAGGATCATGAGAGAGTCACGCTCGTAGAGGGGATGCCTTGTTTTGAGCCCATCCAGAAGAGCCCCCTTGAAGACAGCCAGGGTGCGGTACTCATCGACGCCGATCTGCCCCATGACTTCATCCACCAGATCGGTTGCCATGATGAGGACGCCAAAGGGCCCGGTCTTCACGGCGGAATACTCGAGATCGGGATGCAGGGCGATGGCGAGATTCGCCGGAATGGTCCAGGGTGTGGTGGTCCAGATCACCACGTATACGTCGTCTTTGTGTGTCGAGAGTTCGGGGATCTTGCCCGAGATGTCAGAGGTCATCCTGAACCTGACAAAGATGGCCGGTGTTCTCTGGTCGTGGTATTCCACCTCCGCCTCGGCAAGTGCGGTCACACAGGTGGCACACCAGTAGACGGGCTTTCGGGCCTTGTAGAGTGATCCCTTTCCGATAAACTTCCCGAGTTCGCGCACGATGGTTGCCTCGTAGGCATAGTCCATGGTGATGTAGGGTTCTTCCCAGACCCCCAGGACCCCGAGACGCTGGAACTCTTCCCTCTGGATAGCGAGAAATTTCTGGGCATACTCCCTGCAGTGTTTCCTGATCTCGGCTTTTGTCATCTGCACATTCTCGTCCTGGAGCCCGATCTCGACCTGATGCTCGATGGGCAGTCCGTGACAGTCCCACCCGGGGAGATAGAACGTGTCGTGCCCTTTCATGAACAGAGATTTTATGATGATATCTTTGAGCACCTTATTGAGCGCAGTACCCAGGTGGATGTGTCCATTCGCATACGGAGGGCCGTCATGGAGGATAAACTTCTCCCTGCCTCGTGAGTGTTCGAGTATCTTCTCGTAGAGGTTCGAGTTTTTCCAGCGCTCAAGCATCTCCGGCTCTTTTTCAACGAGTTTGGCCTTCATGGGAAATTCGGTGCTCGGCAGACACAATGTCTCCTTGTAATCCATGCCTTCCTCCTTGGTTTTTCAAGACTACCGACTCTATCCCAGAGAATGAAGAATTGTCAATGATCCGAATTGAGCGAAATTTCCCCCAGAGCAAGGACTTGTCGGGGTCTGCACCATGAGGCATCGGGTCACAAGCGCAGGTGCGCCCTTCACGGCGATCTGTGCCCACTCCCCGGAAGAAGCGGAATTCATCAGGATCGTACCCTGCAGGCACGTTCCACGTTCCTTCGCCCCCAGGGGTGTTCACTCGAAGAGGGGTTCACAACAGTCAATCCCTTGATACTCATGAAGTTTTGTTTGCATTACTCCGGGTGCAGGGGTATGGTATCTGTGTATGGAGACACCCAGAAGGCTTGTCCTCTGCGCACTTGCCGCCGTGATCATTGTCTTGGCACCCGGTGTGAGAGCCTCAGGTGAAGAGGTCGTCTTCAATGGCGCCGTCTTCACGGATGACAGCACAGAACTCCACAAAAATCGCTATTTCAGCGAGTATGCGAGAACCGTGGATTTTGCCTTCATCGGCTATGGCTACGGAGATTTCCGTGGGTACACCCTGAGACAGGTCTTCAGCCAGAACTACTCGTACCTGGGAATCGAGTGCGTCATTATCCGGGAAACCGGCTACATTCCCACACCGGAATCCCCCGAAGACGATTCACCAATTACCCTCGAACACTACACCCGCTTTCTCTACTACGCCAAAGACGATCAGAACAATATCCACCTCATCAACGTCTCCGGTGACACCACGCTGCTGTATCCCCACAACCCGGTCATCGGCCAGCGCGTGTTCGGCGGATATGTCGATGCAGTGGGATATACCCGGGGAAACCTTTCTGATTGTCTGATCATCGTCCGTGATTCGCTGCCCTGGGGATTTCCCGATCGGATGACGGAGTACCTCATACCGGGCTCGGGAATCGCTGCGGTTGCATACAACTACAATGGCGGGATGCATGGCTTTTCCGCTGACGGGACGCCACCGGAACTCGCCAGGAGAGACAAGAGCACCTGGGAAGAGTGGGTCAATGACAGGTGCTTCATCTCCGCCAGTGGAGGACACCGCTCCTGGCAGGATCTGGATCTTCCTGAAAAGACACGCCCATGAGACGGGAAGCGGGCTCCTGAACCAGCAGGGCTGTTCCATCTCGGGGTGGTCTCAGTTCGTAGAGGCCTTTACCGAGATAGATCTTGACACGTGGCGCAATCCATATTGAAATACGGGACAGCTCTATCGATGCCGCACACACGAACCCGTCGTCGCGGTGGAGGAACGATATCCCTTTGTACAGGAGGGGCGAATCCATGATCGCATACCAGCTCACCATACCCACGGAGAACAGGCCGGGAAAACTCTCGGAAGTCTCCCGCATCCTTTCCCGAGAGAAGATCAACATACGGGCCATCACCATCTCCTCCTATGGGGACAAGGGATTCTTCAACATCCTGGTGGACGATCCCAAGCTTGCCCGCAAGGTGCTTTCCAGCGAGGGTGTGCCGGTCAGCCTCAAAGAGGTCCTTGCGGTCATCATCGACGACAAGCCGGGTGGCATGGACAAGCTCGTCGCCCTCCTCGCAGAGCAGAACATAAACATAGAAAACGCCTATGGTTTTGTCCTGGAAAGCAACAAGACTGCAGTCTTTGTGGTGGATGTGTCCGATCTCGAGGCTGCCCAGAAAACCCTTCGAGAGCACAAATTCAAAACCCTGAGCCCTGAAGCCCTGGCATCCATCGAGCCCTTCCACTACATGAAATACTGACTGCTTCCTCACGAAACAGGGCGCCTGCTCCCTGGCGATCCCGTGTGCTGTTCATGCACCTGGGCTACGAAACGTGCTGAAAACTCCCGACGTGTTCTTCGAGCCGCGCAATCCCCTGCAGTCTGTGTCTGTGCAGCATGGGCTGGCTTCCCGAGAGAATGGGAAGCGATGTTCGTTACCTCATGAGGCCAGGGAGGAACAGGGCGATCTGGGGGAACGGGATGAGGAGAAAGGTGGTGATGATCAGTGCAATCAGCATGGGGATGACACCCTTGAAAATGACCGTAAGCGGCACGTCACGGGCAACGCCACTGACCACATAGACATTCACTCCCACCGGTGGCGTGATGACACCGATCTGGGTGATGAGCACAATGATGACACCGAACCAGATGGGATCATACCCGAATTCCAGAACCACGGGATAGAAAATGGGGATCGTGAGCATGATGAGTGCCAGCGAGTCGATGAAGCACCCCCCGACAAAGTACACCGCGATGATGAAGCCCATGATGACTGCCGGGGGCAGCTGAAAGGAGGAAATCCAGTTCGCGATGTCGTAGGGAATGCGGGAGATGGCAAGGAAGTGGCCGAAGACTGTTGCACCCGCAACGATGATCAGGATCATGCAGCTGATCCTGGTGGTTTCGAACAACGCACCGACAAACCCATCCCAGGTGAGATGTTTCTTGGCGATGGCCACGACCAGGGTCGTGAATGCCCCGATGGCACCAGCCTCCGTCGGGGTGAACATTCCGCCGAACAATCCCCCCATGACCAGGACAAAGATGATGATCATTTCAACCAGGCCCGAGAGCGAAGCGATCTTTTCCTTCAGGGTCGCCCGGGGTCCTGGTGGTCCCAGGTCAGGCCTCAGTCTCGTCCAGATAACGATACTCATGATGAAAAGTACCGTCAGGAGAATTCCCGGAAACACCCCTGCGAGGAAGAGCTTCCCGATGGACTGGCCGGTCATGATGCCGTACACGATGAAGATGACGCTCGGCGGGATGAGGATTCCCAGGCTCCCTCCGGCCGCAACGACCCCTGTGGCGAGCTCGGGTTTGTAATTGTACCGTTTCATCTCTGGCAGCGTGGCTGCCGCCATGGTGGCCGCGGTTGCGTTGGTGGAGCCACAGATGGCTGAGAACCCTGCGCAGGCACCAATGGTTGCAATGGCGAGCCCGCCGGGGCGATGACCGATGAACTTGTAGGCGGCATCGAAGAGTCGTGAGCTGATCCCGGAATGAAAGGCCAGCTGCCCCATGAACACGAACAGCGGGATCACCGTGAGGCTATAGGAGCCGAAGACGGAAACAAAATCCTTTGCCAGGAGGTTGAGGGCTGCATCGAAATTCACGATGTATCCGAATCCGACAAACCCGATCAGTGCCATGAGGAAGCCCACCGGCATCCTGAAAAAAATCAGGGTGAACAGTGCGATGATGCCGATGATGCCGACCAGTGTGGGGCTCATTCTATTTCTGCCCCCCTGAACTGCCTGATGAGTTCGATGACCAGGACCACGCAGAGCATGGCGAACCCGATGGCTACGCCGTATATAAAGGGATATGTGGGCATCTGCAGGGTTGCAGAAACTTCACCGCTTGCCTTGAGGCTCTGTGCGTACTGTCCGCACTCCCATGAGGCAAAGGAAAACAGAATCAGGGCGGCAAGCGTGTTGACGATATTGAGAATCACCCGGGCAATCCAGGGGAGTCGCTGTGCCAGAAAATCAACGGCGATATGGCCCCTGCACACAGTGGTATAGGGCAGCGCAAAGGCCACCACCACTGATCCCACAAGTCCCACGACCTCGTAGGTGCCCCGCAGCGGGCTGTTGAAGAAGTACCGCAGCGTCACGTCAGCCGTGATGAGCAGCATCATGAAGACAACGGCAGCCGCAGCGACCCAGTTCACCCACTCGGATACGAGCGCCGTCCACTTCTCTACGCGTATAAACGATAGCATGATCCGTCCCGATGCCGTGCGGGCGCGATGCAGCCGGACTCAGCTGACATGCATCACCCCCCTGTTCCAGGTGTATCAGCCCGAGCTATTCCTGTCCGTAACGAGCAATGAGTTCCTTCAGGAGGGCCACATTCTTCTCGCCATCGACCCCCCGTTCCTTGGCTGTTTCGATGTATTCATCGATCACGCTCTTGACTGCAGCCTCCCAGTTCCTGCCCTCTTCTTCGCTCAGGGTCACGATCGAGTTTCCGAGTTCAGTGGTAAAGGCTCGTCCCTCTTCGTCCGCCTCGTCCCAGATATCACCGTGGACATCGATCCACTCGCTGCTCACCTGCGCGAAAATCTGCTGAATATCCTTGGGAAGCCCCTCCCACTTGGCCTTGCTCATCACCACGAACATGGCCGTGGTGTAGCCGATCATGTGACAGTCGGTGGTATGTTTTATCACCTCGGCCTGCTTCCATCCCTTCAGTGTTTCGATAGGTGCGAAGGTTCCCTCCACCACACCCTTCTGGAGCGCCTCGTAGGTGTTTCCCTGGGGCATGGCCACGGGAACACCGCCGAGTGCCTGAACGACCTTTGCACTCAAACCAGTGGAGCGGATCTTCATACCACTGAGCTGGTCGAGGTTCTCGACGGGTTTCTGGGTGTGGAGCAGTCCTGGACCATGGGCATGGATATAGAGCACCTGGACATCCTCAAGCTCCTGGGGTTTCGTCTGGGCGTAGAATTCGTTGGCCACACGAGTCGCAACCTTCCCGCTTGCATAGCCAAGGGGCAGGTCTACTGCCTCCATCACCGGAAACTTTCCTCTGGTATAGGCAAAGCAGGACATGCCGATATCGGATATCCCCCTGAACACACCGTCAAAGCAGGCATCCGCAGCGGTCAGCGTGCCGCCGGGATACACGTTGATCTTCACCGCCCCCTCGGTCCGTTTCTCTATCTCGCGAGCCCACGACTCTCCGGCTTTGCACTGGGCATGGCTGGGCGGGAAAAAGATACTGTACGAAAGCTCGATGACCGGGGTCTTCTTCACGTCTTCCCGGGCGAGTTCCACCTTGTCTTCTGGCGTCTTGCCGCACGAAACACACACCAGCAGGCAGCACGCAAGCACGATACTTACTCCTGTCAATCTCTTCATCGATTCCTCCTTGTGATCAACCTGTTCATTCTTTCCGCTATCATGTCCCCTGAATCAGGGTTCCCCTCTCTTCAAGGAACCTCCTTGTTCCTGTTCCTCGTCTTGCCCCTCTCGGACAGTCACCTGCTCTTCACCCGAAATGACGTCTTGATCTCGAGGCTCTTCCTGCAGTGACGTCTCACCCTCGCCCGCGTCCAGGTCCGCTCCGCAGCTGCTGCAGGTTGTGCTGTTCCTCCACACCAGGGAAGAGCACTCGGAGCAGATGGCTATGGTGCCTGTTCCGGTTCCCGAGATGACTCCGCTGTAGGGGAATCCGCACAGCTTCTTGAGGAGCCTTATGATCTCGGCAAGGGATATGAGAATGAGGTAGAGCGACACCCCCATGAGCATGCATCCTACGCCGAGGACAAGCCAGGTGAACCGAGCACTTGCGATGGTGAGTACAGCCCCTACGGGGATACCGGCGAACCCTGCCACAAGGAAGATCCTGGCAGCAATGGAAATACCAGCCTCCCTGCCCTGCGTGTCTTCAATGGATTGTGTGATTATTCTTGCCAACGCGCCGAATCCTCCACGATCTCGGAGATGCGTTCCTGCATGCCCCCATGAACAACATTCATCCATGCCCGGGTGAGACAGTGTCCTCCCGGATCCTGGACCCCGTTCCCTGTCCGAAAAAGAGACCAGGAACTAGATCCCGTAGACCTTCTCCCCGGGGAGCACCGTGAACCCCCCCTTGATCAGAAGCTCTATGGCAGCTTCTATGGCATCGAAGCGAAAGATGATCACGGCATTCTCTCCACTTCGTTCCACAAAGGCATACATGTACTCCACGTTGATATTCTCCGAGGAAAGCAGTTCAAGAATGCTGTGGAGCCCTCCGGGCTTGTCCGGGACCTCCACGGCGATCACATGGGTCTTTCCCACGGCGAATCCGTTTTCATTGAGCACCTTTTTCGCCTTTGCCACGTCATCCACGATAAGCCTCAGAATCCCGAAGTCCGAGGTGTCTGCGAGGGAGAGCGCCCGAATGTTGATCGAGGCGTCCCTGAGCACCCGTGTCACGCTGTTAAGACCACCGGGCTTGTTCTCCAGAAAAATTGAAATCTGCTCAACCTTCATGAGAAACCTCCTACAGTTCTCTCCTGTCTATGACACGCTGAGCTTTACCTTCAAACCTCTGCAGGCTCTTGGGTTCGACCAGTTTGACTTTTGCAGATATTCCAAGATAATCCTTCACGTCCTTGGTAATACGCTTCTCGAGGCTCTGGAGTCCACGAATCTCATCGGAGAAGACCTGTTCGCTCAACTCCACCTGGATTTCAAGGGTGTCCAGAGAACCCTCCCGTTCCACGATGAGCAGATAGTGCGGCTCGAGTCCTTCGATCTCCATGAGCACGCTCTCGATCTGGGAGGGAAAAACATTTACCCCCCTGATGATGAGCATATCGTCACTGCGACCAGAGACGCGCTCCATCCTGACGAAGGTCCTTCCGCATCTGCACGCATCGGGTATGAGGCGGGTGATATCACTGGTGCGGTACCTGATCAGAGGGAAGGCTTCTTTGGTAAGGGTGGTGAAGACAAGTTCACCGGGTTTTCCGTAGGGTTGGACTTCTCCGGTTGCAGAATCGATGATCTCTGCAACAAAGTTGTCTTCGAAGACATGGAGCCCGTGGCGTCCCTCCACACACTCCATGGCGACTCCGGGACCGATCACTTCCGACAAGCCGTAGATATCGAGAGCCATGATGTTGAGCTTTTTCTCGATCTCCTGACGCATCCGCTCACTCCATGGCTCGGCTCCCAGGATTCCGACCCTGAGACGCAGAGAGGTCATGTCAATCCCCATCTCCTGGCCTGTCTCCGCGAGGAAGAGTGCATAGGAAGGGGTACAGCAGATGGCGGTGGGGCCGAAATCCTGCAGAATCAGGATCTGTTTCTTGGTGCTGCCTCCTGACATGGGGATTACACTCGCACCGAGTTTCTCGGCACCGTAGTGGGCACCGAGGCCTCCGGTAAAGAGTCCGTACCCATAGGCATTGTGGATGATGTCGTTCTTCGTGAGTCCCGCCGCTGTGAAGGATCGTGCCATGAGTTCCGCCCAGGTCTCGATGTCCCTCTTGGTGTATCCCACGACCGTCGGTTTTCCCGTGGTGCCCGACGACGCATGGACCCTGATGACATTGCTCATGGGAACCGCAAAGAGGCCGTACGGGTAGTTGTCACGGAGATCCTGCTTCGTGGTAAACGGGAGCCGGCTCAGATCGTCCAGAGACCTGATGTCTTCCGGGGTGATGCCGGCTTCATCGAACTTCCGGCGATAGAATCCCACAGTGTGGTACACCCGATCCACCACCTGCCTGAGCCTCTTGAACTGGAGAGCCTCCAGCGCCTCTCGAGGCAGTGTTTCAAATTCTTCGTTATAAATCATTGAGTATCCTCCCCTATCGAGTACCTCATTGTGCACACACCGCTCTTCCCTTCAGAAATCCCCTGATATTGGCATCTCTGATTTTTTCCGGCAGCAGGTCGTGAATGCCCGCAATCCACAGGTCTTCATCCGGGTCCAGCAGCCGGGAAAGCACCCCCAGGAGGATGATGTTCACACCCCTGGGATTGCCGACCTTCCGAGCCAGGGCCTCTCCATCTACGAAGGTGATGTGCTGCGTCCTTTCTCTGACGATGGGGGTGATGTCCGGGTAGGATTCCGCGCCCGATATCACCGAGGGAGGCGGAAGCCGAAACCTGTTGATGATGACCTGGGAAGAGTCCTTGAGGAACGAGACATAGCGGGCTGATTCCAGTTCCTCGAAGGAAAGAAGGATATCGCAGCTTCCTGCGGGAATCAGAGGCGATGCAACCGTTGGAGCGAACCTCACGTGTGACATGACACTGCCACCCCGCTGTGCCATACCGTGGATCTCCGATTTCTTCACATCGAGGCCATGACGCATCATGACTTCAGAAAGCAGGTCCGAGGCAAGAATGATCCCCTGCCCTCCGACTCCTGTCATCAGCACATTCATACCTCACCCCCGATGGCCCCGGCAGGGCAGAGATCGGCACAGACACCGCATCCGACACAGAGTCCGTTGATGCGTGCCTTCTCCTCGATAAACTCGATGGCAGGGCACCCGAGACCGATGCACACCTTGCACCCGGTGCACGTCTCCGGGTCGATGACAAGGGGTGTTCCCGAGACCAGACGCGATGAAAGGAGCACGCACGGCGCCTTTGAAATGATGACCGACGGCCCATCGAACTCGAGGGCCTCCTTCACTGTCTTCCTGGCTCCCTTCACATCATAGGGATTGATGGTGCGCACCCAGGGGATTCCCAGCACCTTCACCAGCTCTTCGAGGTCCACATGAATCGTCTGCTGCCCCTGGAGGGTGACGCCGGTTCCAGGATGATCCTGGGCGCCCGTCATGGCTGTTGTGGAGTTGTCAAGTATGACTACCAGTGCCGCACCCTGGTTGTAGGCGAGATTGAGCAACCCGGTAATTCCCGAGTGATAGAAGGTAGAGTCGCCGATCACTGCTGCAATTTTAGGGGTGTCGTCCCCAAACGCCTTCGCCATGCCATGGGCATGGTTGATCCCAGCCCCCATGCACAGGCAGGTGTCGATTGCATCCAGAGGCGGCAGGAAACCCAGGGTGTAACAGCCGATATCGCCCGCGATAAAACACTTGCTGCGTTTCAATGCCCAGAGCATGCTCCGGTGGGGACACCCCGGACACATGCTGGGGGGTCTGCCCGGAAGAGTCTGCCCGGATACGCTCCCCGTGTCTGCTTTTGCGATGGCGGTCTTGACGATATCGGGATTCAGCTCTCCGCACAGGGGCAACCTGTCCTTCCCGTGGCAGGGAATACCCATGGCCCTAACCTGCTCTTCCATGAAAGGATCGAGTTCCTCGACCACCCAGAGTTCCTTGACCCGTGACGCGAAGTCCCTGACCAGTTCATCGGGCAGGGGATAGCTCATACCGAGCCTGAGGAAGGATGCCCGGGGAAATGCCTCTCTCGCATACTGATAGGCAACCCCTGACGAGATGATCCCAAGGGAGGGATCTCCCATTTCCATGGTGTTCAGCGGGCAGGTGTTTGAGAACTTCCTCAGGTCTTGAATCCGCTGCTCGATCACGGGATGTCTTTTCCGTGCATTTGCCGGCAGCATCACCCACTCGGCAGGGTGCCGCTCGATGTTGGGAACTCTCGGCTCCTGCGGATCCGAGAGTTCCACGATCCCCATGGAGTGCGATATCCGCGTGGTGGTTCTCAACATCACGGGGGTGCCGAAGTCCTCACTGATTCTGAAGGCATGGAGAGTGAATTCCTTGGCTTCCTGAGAGGTTGACGGTTCAAGGAGGGGGATCTTTGCAAACTTTGCATAGTGACGGTTGTCCTGTTCATTCTGCGAGGAGAAGAGCTCCGGATCATCGGCGCTCACGAGCACCAGACCGCTCCTGATAAGGGTATAGGGAAGAGTCATCAGGGGATCGGCGGCAACATTGACCCCGACATGCTTCATGATTGCCAGTGCCCGAGCCCCGGCATACGAGGCACCGGCTGCAACTTCCAGGGCGACCTTCTCATTGGGCGTCCACTCAGAATGAATCCGGGGATATTCCCTTGCCATGGCCTCGAGGATCTCGGTGCTCGGAGTCCCGGGATAGGCTGCGGCGAACGAGACGCCTGCCTCATAGGCCCCCCGGGCTACGGCTTCATTTCCGCTCAGCATCTTCCTCATGCATAGTCCCTCTCATCAGCGTCAACGGATATAAAAAAAGGCCATGGGTTTCGCCCATGGCCCTTGCTTTATTCGGTCAGAGTTCCGGCCTAGGGGCGTTTCCTCCTGAGTGAAAAAAAATAATAATACTGCACTGAAAATGTGTAGTCATTGGGTAACATGGGTATGTATATGTCCTGATAGCAGGCGGGTGTCAAGCATTTTCTTCACAGGGAGTGCTCGGCGACACCATGGTTTGAGGCGATCTCGCTAGGACTGAGGCCTGTCATTGTCAAGGGCTAGTGCATCCG
>DSBG01000081.1 GCA_011046135.1 Deltaproteobacteria bacterium | reverse complement strand
TCTGAAACTCGGGGTTCGGGAAGACCTGGCGCAAACCACAGCGTTCAGTGCCAAGGGGCCATGGGGGATAAGCAATACCCCTGGGGTCAGGATAGCGCTCAACAACGACTACTTCGCAACACAAGGACTTCTGTGTTTAGCGGCTCACTGAGTATTCAACCAGACCGAACCGCCCTGGTACGGACCCGTATGCCGGGTGGTGTGGGAGGGAAAGCCCGCGAGGGCTTCCCTATCCCGATTTCCCCGATCGTGGGGATGAATGCGTTTTCCTCTGCTGTCCTGGCTCTGAGTCTCTTTGAAGGTGCCTATATTTCCGAGGTTTTCAGGGCAGGGATCCTCTCGGTACCCAGGGGCCAGTGGGAGGCCGCATACAGCTCAGGCCTCAACAGCTTCGAGGTGTATCGGTTTGTTGTCCTTCCCCAGGCAGTCAGGAACATCATTCCGCCACTGACGAGCCAGGCGATCTCTCTCATCAAGGATTCAGCCCTGGTCAGCACCATCGCCATCTATGATCTGACCATGAGAGGCCAGGCCATCGTTGCCGAGACGTTTCTCGCCTTCGAGATCTGGTTCACCGTGGCGGCGATCTATCTTGCCATTACCATCAGCCTCTCTGCACTGGTGAGTGTGCTGGAGAACCGGTTCAGAAATGAGCCTGTCTGGAGTGGATGACAAGAAAGAGAACAGTTGGATGAACAATTGACGGCGTTGAGGTCTCCTGGAAAGAGATGGTCCCTCGAACAGGCGTGAGATTCTCGATCCAGGAGAAGAGGATCGAAGAGAGAAAGGAGAAAAACGATATGAAAACGATTCGATACATCTTGATTGCATCACTCTGTGTGTTCTTTGCCTCAATGGTGCTCACAGAGGCTTCTGCACAGGGAATCAGGTCGGATCTCACGAAGGAGGGCACCCTCGAGCAGGTTCTCAAACGGGGCAAGCAGGGGGTGCTCAGGGTTGGCATGTCAACCTTTGTGCCCTGGGCCATGAAGGACAAGGAGGGAAAGCTCATCGGGTTCGAGATAGACGTTGCGCAGAGGCTTGCCAGGGATATGGGTGTTGATGTCGAGTTCATACCCACGAAGTGGTCGGGTATCATCCCCGCGCTTCTGACCGGGAAGTTCGATATCATCATCGGTGGAATGGGGATAAGGTCGGAAAGGAACATCAAGGTGAACTTCTCCATCCCGTATGACTACACCGGCATGTCCATTGTGGCCCACACAAAACTCGCGTCCGGCTTTGATTCTCTCGATGACTTCAACCGTACTGATGTGACGATTGCCGCCAGGATCGGGACTACCGCTGCGTCCTCTGTCCAGAGACTGCTGCCCCGGGCTCAGCTGAAGCTCTTCGACGACGAGTCTCAGGCTGTACAGGAACTCCTCAACGGCAGGGTGCATGCCCTGGTTGCTTCCGCTCCGCTTCCCGCCTTTCAGGCACTGAAATACCCGGATAGGCTCTTTCTGCCGCTCAAGGAGAATTTCACCAGGGAACCCATCGGGTTTGCCGTTACCAAAGGGGATGTGGACTTTCTCAACTTCCTGAACAGCTGGATCATTGTCGTGGAGGCAGAAGGCTGGCTTCAGGAACGGAAGCACTACTGGTTTGAGACAAGAGACTGGGAGAACCTGATCCAGTAGCACACAGTACGCTGCATGAGCGGGCGTCTCCTCTGGGAAACTTTTCCTCACAGCACAGGAAGAACAACGGGCAGGAGCACGGGTGGAGAAGAAACTGAGAATCACATACCTTGACGCAGTGGTGATCATCGCTGTGGTGGCGGCTTCCCTGTGGATGATGGCGCGAATCAAGGCGGGTCTTCACTATCAGTGGAACTGGGCGGTCATTCCCCAGTATCTATTCAGGTATGATTCCCTGCAGGAGCGATGGGTCCCCAATCTTCTCATCCAGGGATTCATGACCACCATACGGCTGAGTGTCTGGGCGACACTTCTGGCAACCCTGATCGGTGCCGTCATGGCCCTGTGCGGAATAAGCTCGAGCCTGTTTCTCCGCATGACCGGACGGACCTACGTGGAACTCATCAGAAACATGCCGCCGCTGGTGCTCGTGTTCATCATGTACTACTTTGTCAGCGACCAGATCATCAGCGCGATCGGGATCGATAACATCTTCCGATCGCTTTCAACCCGTACGAATCACCTGGTCTCGGTCTGCTGTGCACCGCCTGAACAGATGGGGATTTTCCTTTCCGCCGTCCTGACCCTGGGGATGTACGAGGGTGCATACCTCACCGAGATCATCCGTGCCGGGATTCAGTCCATCTCCAGGGGGCAGTGGGAGGCCTCCCGAGCCCTGGGATTCACCTGGTGGCAACAGATGAGACACGTCATCTTTCCCCAGGCTACCACCCGCATTCTACCACCGTTTGCGGGACAGGTGATCTCGACCATCAAGGATTCGGCGATCGTCTCGGTCATTTCAATCCAGGAACTTACCTTCCAGGGCCTTGAACTCATGAGTGCCACCTACCTGACATTCGAAATCTGGATTACGATCATGGCCCTGTATTTTCTCCTGACCTTCAGCTGCTCCCTTGTGGTGAGACGTCTTGAGGTCACGCTGAAGAGGTAGGGCCCGCTGATAGAGTTCCTCGGGACGGAGCTGCCCCGGGTGAGTTCCACCCGGCATCACCGGCGCGGCTCCGCCGGAGAGGAGAGGGATGCGGTATCCATGAAGGGAAACCATGCCGGAGCGAGGAATGAATTTTCAATTTTCACCCGAGTTATGGTATGGAATCAAAAGAGAAATAACACCAGAGGAGGGAACGATGGCCATTGTGGAATGGAAAAGAGATGAACATGTTGCATTGCTCACCCTGAACACCGCTGAAAACAGGCACAACCCTGACTTTGTGAAGGGGATGCTCGCGGCCCTGGAAGAGATCGAGAAGGATGCAGAGATCTCGGGGATCGTCATTACCTCGAGCAGTACCAAGAACTGGTCCCTGGGGATCGATCTCGAATGGATTACCGGGGCGGTCTCCCGCAACGAGACCGCCTCGATCAAGGAGTTCATGTACGGGCTCAACGCAATTTTCAAAAAGATTCTGACCATACCAATGCCTGTGATTGCAGCCATCAACGGACATACCTTCGGTGATGGGACCATCCTGGCATGCGTCTGCGACTTCAGGTTCATGAGGGCTGATCGAGGATACTTCTGTTTTCCCGAGGTGGACCTGAGCATCCCGTTTCTCCCTGGGATGCTTGCAATCGTCAGGAAGGCGATTCCGTACTACAAGCTCGAAGATCTCGTGTACACCGGCAAACGTGCAGGCGCAAAAGAACTCGAAGATCACCACGTCCTTGTGAAGGCGAGCGAGAACGAAGAAGCCCTGCTGCAGGATGCCTTGGATTTTGCCAAGGGCTTCAAGAAAAAGCGTGCGATCTTCGGCGAGCACAAAGTGCGGCTGCACAAACACATCCTCGAGATCATCGAGCGTGAGGACCCGGCCTACATCGAACCGCTGAATCTCATGGTGTGATCTTCTCCCCGTGGTGAAGATCCAGGTGGTTTCCAGGGGGGTGTGTGGAAGAGCTGCTCCATCCAGGGGGAGACTAACGAATGGGAGTCAGTGAATCATTCGCGCCGCCTGCGTGGCTCCGTGGCAGGTACGTGCAGACGATTCTCGCCAGCAGCCGACTGCGTGTGCTGGGAAACAATCCGATGGAACTGGCCTCGGAAGAGATGATTCTGGATGCCGGGGAGAACATTCGGCTCCAGGGATTTCTTTCCCGGCAGAAGAGCGTTTCCGCCAACGGCTTGGTGATTCTTCTCCACGGATGGGAAGGTAGCGCTCACTCCACCTATATTCAGCACTCAGGCAGAGAATTCCATGCGCAGGGGTATGCTGTCTTCCGGTTGAATTTCAGAGATCACGGAGATACCCATCACCTCAATGAAGGCCTCTTCTACGGTACGCTTCTGGAAGAGGTGTTTACCGCAGTCAAGTATGCGGCTGCTCTGGCGGAAAGGGCCCCTGCCTTTTTGGTGGGATTCTCCCTGGGTGGAAATTTTGCCCTCAGGATTGCTCGGAGGTGTCTGGAGAATCCCATCGAGAACATGCAGCATATTTTTGCCATCAGCCCGGTGCTTGATCCCTCACATGCAACGGATGCCATCGATCGGGCCTGGCTTCTCAAGGAATATTTTCTGAGGAAGTGGAAAAGGTCGTTGAGGATAAAGCAGGCGCTCTATCCGCACCTGTATGATTTCACGAGGATCCTTCCCATGAGGACACTGCGCTCCATGACCGATGCCCTTATCGAAGATTTTGGCATTTTCCCCGGCACACAGGAATATTTTGAAACCTACACCATCAGGGATGATGCCCTGATGGGTCTTCGTATACCTACCTCCATCATTGCGTCCCGGGATGATCCTGCAATTCCGGTGCAGGATTTTCTGGGGATCAGGACAGGGGGAACCACGACACTGTACCTGCACGATCATGGGGGTCACAATGGATTTCTCAACGCGCTGTGTGCACCGACGTGGTATGAAGCGTGGATTACTCAGACCATGCAGGGCTTGGTGTGAGGGCTTCCGAAGGAACAGTGGCGCATGTGATGTCGTTCTGAGGGGATGGTGGAGTTCGCGCTCCGCCGTCTTGATCTTCTCGCGGGATCGTCTATTATGGTAGCAAGGGGAAGAAAGGAGGAGAAGAGCCATGTATCCGCGTGAGGCGATCAAGCGCTACACGATCATTCAGTTCCTGGAGCTGGTTGCCTTCGTGGGCATTCTGATCCTCATCTGGTCTTTTATCAGGATTCCTCTCTGGGCAATGATCATCCTTGTCGCCCTGTGGATCGGAAAGGACATCGTCTTGTTTCCGCTGGTGTGGCGAGCGTATGAGGGGGGGCATGCCGCTCAGGCCGATCCCATGATTGGAATGGAAGGCGTTGCCCTCAGTGAGATACAGCCAACAGGATACGTGGAAGTTCGCGGAGAGCGGTGGAAAGCCGAGTTGATTTCCGGCACCTCTCCTCTGAAACCAGGAGAAAAGATAACCGTGACTGATATCAGTGGGTTGAAACTCTTGGTGAAACATGCCGATCACGGATGAAACCGAGAAGAAACCCATGCCCGGATATCCAGGAAAAGCAGGAGCACATGAGTGTTTTCAACACTAAAAAACCCCAAGCGGGTAAACGATGATGCCGAGATGAAAGATCTGCAGAAAACTCCGGAACAGCTCCTTGATGATTTGAAACGGACGCGGGCACTGCTCCGCTCTCTCAGATCGCAACAGAGAAAGTCCAGGGATCTCAAGAATTCCCTGACGGAGAAGGGAGAGATCTTCGAGAGCATGATCGAGCACTGTGCCGTGGCGATCTTTGCCATCGATACCCAACACCGGGTGATTCTCTGGAACAAGGCATGTGAAGAACTCACTGGGATCAAGGCCGCCGAGGTGCGAGGAACCAGCAGGCTCTGGAGTGCCTTTTACGAGCAGGAGCGGCCCTGCCTCTCGGATATCATCATAGACGGTGATTTGACCAGGCTCGGTGAATTCTACAAGATTCACGGACAGTCGGTGCTGCTTTCCCATGGCCTCCACGCAGAGGGATGGTATCCGAACGTGGGGGGGACGGAGCGGTACCTCATCTTTGATGCGGCACCCATTCGCGCACATACCGGTGATATGGTCGCCGTGATAGAAACCCTGCAGGACATCACCGTCTTGAAGCGAGTGGAAGAAGAACGGGAGAGGCTGAACAACGAGCTCCTGGAAGCCGTGAAGCAGATTAAAACCCTCAAAGGGCTGATTCCCATCTGTGCCGCCTGCAAGAAGATCAGGGATGACAAGGGGTATTGGAATCAACTGGAGGGCTACCTGGAGGAACATTCAGAGGCAAGTTTCAGCCATGGTCTGTGCCCCGACTGTTTCCAGAGGTATTTCCCCGATGCGGCGAAGGCGAGGAAAGAGTGAACGTCTCTCCTGTTACGCATCACAGGAACGCCCCTCTTCTCGTGGAGATGTCAGTATTCCTTTCGCGACGAGAAGTCTGCGGGTTGTTCCGCCGGCAGCACGCTGATTTCGCCGAATCGAATACTGCAGCAACATGGCCCTCATCAGGAGGAGGAAAAACTCTCTCGTGAAAGGATAGTCAGTATGTTCCCCAAGGTGCTGTGTCCAACCGATTTTTCCAGTGTGTCTGCACAGGCGTTTTCGCATATGGGTCATCTCCGTAAGGCAGGAACCCGGGAGGTAGTTCTCCTGCATGTGATAGATTCGCGGTTTTTTGATTTCATGTTCTACGATACCCAGAAATCCCTTGATGCAGAAACCAAACTCATCGAACAGGCCAGGGAAAAACTGGAGCACAAGATCAGGTTCATCAAAGACATGGGATTCGCCGTGAAGGGACGGATCGAAACAGGGTTTCCTTCCCGGGAGATTCTTCGCGTGGAGGAGGAGGAAGGGGTCTCGCTCATCCTCATCGGTTCCCATGGGAAGAGTAATATCGAGGGTGTTCTCCTGGGATCGGTTTCCGAAGAAGTCGTCCGCAAGGCAAAGGGCCCTGTGCTGGTGATCAAGCGCTGAGGGGTGTTTCCCCCGTTGCAGAAACATACCCGAAAGAGAACGGTTTGGATGCTTTCTTCCCAGTCCGGCACTGACAGAGAGCGTCAGAGAGAGGCAGGTTATCAGAGAACTCCACTCTTCATGACGCTCACATGCTGACTGTATCCTCTCACCACGATCAGTTCCTTCGTTTTTCACTTGCAGATCACAGAGGGAAACGTTAGGCAGGGAAGCAGGTATGCCTGCTCCTTAAAACCATGGGAAGATATCATCAGGCAGTTTTTAAAGAGGGATGCATGAGAAAAATAATCATCAAGGCGATCCCCGGGGACGGTGTGGGGATCGAGGTCCTGGGCGAGTCCCTGCGGGTTCTCTCGACACTCGAGCAATGCCATGCCGGCGCCAGATTTGAGGTGGATACGCTCGACTGGGGGTGTGGGTACTACCTGAGGCATGGATCCATGATGCCTCCTGATGGACTTGAGGTCCTCAAAGACTGTGATTCGATTCTGCTGGGTGCCATCGGTTTTCCCGGTGTTCCCGATCATGTCTCCGTCGGAGGACTGCTCCTGCCGATCCGTCGGGAATTCGACCAGTACGTGAATATCAGGCCAGTCAAGCTGTTGGATGGCCTCGATTCTCCCCTGAAGCTCACGGGAGGACACGCAATCGATTTTGTGGTTCTCCGTGAGAATTCCGAAGGGGAATACTGCGGGAGGGGCTCCATCAGGAACGAAGGGGGTCCCGATGAGGCCGTGGTTCAGGAATCCTGGTTTACCCGCACGGGAGTTTCCAGAATCATCAGGTATGCCTTCGAATATGCCGCGGCCCAGGACCTCGGCTCGGTGGTGAGTGCCACGAAATCCAATGCCCTGAACTATTCCATGGTCTACTGGGACAAGATCTTTGATGAGATACGGCATGAGTACCCGCAGATCCACGCGCGCAGCATCTACGTCGATGCACTGGCAGGGTTTTTCGTGTTGAAACCCCACGAGTTCGAGGTCGTCGTGGCGAGCAACCTCTTCGGCGATATTCTCACAGACCTGGGATCTGCACTGCTCGGGAGCATCGGTATCTCTCCGTCTGCCAATATCAACCCCGAGAAACGCTACCCGAGCATGTTCGAGCCGATTCACGGATCTGCCCCTGATATTGCGGGCACGGGTGTGGCAAACCCTGTCGGCATGATCTGGTCCATGGCGATGATGCTCAAGCACCTCGAGCTGCCCGAGATGGAACAGCTGCTCATGCAGGCCCTCGGCGATGTGCTCGGAACGAGGCAGGCGAGAACCCCTGACCTCGGCGGCACGAGCACCACGAAAGAGGTCGTTGACGAGGTCTGCACCAGGATAGAGGTCTTGGCTCGGCCATGACCGGTACGATTGCCGGGCGGACGAGGGGAACATTCGAACGTGACGACACCACATCATCATGGATATCCACCGAAAGGAACCTTATGGTACGGGACTACCGAGGGATAACACCCAGGATAGGCAAAAATGTCTTCATCGCGCCGGGTGCGGTGGTGCTCGGCGATGTGGAGATCGGTGAAGGGACGAGCATCTGGTACGGCACGGTGATCAGAGGGGATCGATCACCAATCAGAATCGGAAACCATTCCAACATCCAGGATAACTGCACCCTTCATGCAGACCCGTCGTCTCCGCTTACCATCGGAGATCGTTCGAGCATCGGTCACAACGCGGTCCTCCACGGCTGCACGATCGAAGACGATTGCCTCGTGGGAATCTCTGCCGTGGTGCTCAATGATGCCCGTATCCTGAAGGGCTCGATCGTCGCCTCCGGATCGATCGTCCGGGAGGGACAGGTCGTGGGACCGTACCATCTCGTGGCTGGGGTGCCCGCATCGTTCAAGAAAGAGGTCACCCGAGCCATGGTCAGGGAGAACCAGGAAATCGCCAGGACATACCAGGATCTCGCTCGGCAGCACGAGGGAACGGGCGGCGATGAAGAGAGCTGATGGAGCAGCTCCCCCTGCCGGCAGCGTTGATTTCGATACCGTCATCAGCAGGAAGGGCACATCGAGCCTCAAGTGGGACAAGTACCGCGGAACAGACGTGATTCCCATGTGGGTTGCTGACATGGATTTTCCCGCTCCCCCTGCGGTGAGAGAAGAACTGAAGAAGAGAGTCGAACACGGAATCTTCGGGTACACCGTGGCCCCTGAAGATCTCATTGAAACCGTGGTCGCAACCGTGGACACGGAATACAGCTGGCGTATCGAGCCTGAGTGGATCGTCTGGCTGCCGGGACTGGTTTCCGGCCTCAATGTGTTCTGCCGAGCCTTTGGGTCGCCCGGGTGCGATGTGATGAGTCCCATCCCCGTGTACCCTCCGATTCTCTCTGCCCCGAAATACAGTGGAAAAAGCCTGCAGGAGGTTCCCCTTCTCCACGACGGTCTCAGGTACACGCTTGACTTCGATGGGATTTCCCGTGCCGTTACGGACAGAACAAAGATGTTCATTCTGTGCAACCCCCACAACCCCACGGGGAGAGCCTTCACTGAGACTGAGCTGCAGCAGCTCTGTGAAATCTGCCTGAGGCACGATATCATTCTGTGCTCAGACGAAATTCACTGTGGACTTGTTCTGGACCAGGACAAGAAACACATCTGCGCTGCAGGACTTGGCCCTGAAATCGCCCGGAGGAGTGTCACCCTCATGTCGCCAAGCAAGACCTACAATCTTCCCGGCCTCGGGTGCTCCTTTGCCGTGATTCCCGATGCCGGTCTCAGGAAAGACTTTGTACGGGCAAAGGCAGGCATCGTGCCCGAGGTCACGGTGATGGGATATTATGGAGCCCTGGCTGCATATGGCAGAAGCTCCCGGTGGCATGCGGCGCTCATCGAATACCTCAGGGACAACCGGGACCTCGTTGAGAGGCAGGTCGCCTCCATGGAGGGATTGAACATGAGTCATGTGGAGGCCACCTACCTTGCCTGGATCGATGCTCGTGGTCTTTCCTCTGACCCCAGTTCTTTCTTTGAGAAGGCCGGAGTCGGGCTGTCCGAGGGAAGGTACTTCGGATCGGAGGGTTTTGTCAGGCTCAACTTCGGGTGTCCCCGTTCTCTTCTGTGGGAGGCTCTGGAACGGATGGAAGACGCCTGTGCCAGGCAATGACACGGTTGAGCGTGAAAGCCCGTCGCTCCTTCTGCAAGGCACGGTTTTGCGCCGTGGAACAATGTACGGAGGTACGAGGTGGAGGGAGTGAAACAATCGAAACGTGCCGATACCCCCGCGGGATTGCCCGGAGAGAAACCGGCAGCAGAACGATGGTCTCGGTGTCCAGGAGGGTGCGTTCGAGGGACGGTGTACGTGTGAACGATTTCCTGCTAGAGGATAAACGAGTACAGACGAGGAGACAACAATGCTCACGGATACGCATCTGAGGCGCTATGCAGAGGTACTTCTCTGGGGCCTTGTCACGGCTCGCAGCGGTCGATTCAGAAAGGGTGATATCGTGCTCATACGCTACGACCTGCCAGCACTTCCCCTGGCAGAGATCCTCTTTGAGATGGTGATGGACATGGGCATGAATCCGGTTCAACGGACCAGCCTCACCCCGAGAATGGAACATGATTTCTACGGACGCTCAAATTCAAAACAGCTCACGTTCAGGCTTCCCGGAGATAAAGAACTGTACGGTTCTCTGAACGGGAGCATTTCGCTGAGGGCTCCGAATTCCATTACGCACCTGAGCGATATTCAACCCGAAAAGATCGGTACGTATGTTGTTGCAAGGAAATACCTCAATGACATCCTCGACGACCGTGAGGCTCAGGGCCTGTTCGGATGGACGTTGTGCCTGTTTCCCACCTCGGAGTTGGCGCGGCATGCACGGATCGGTCTCGATGACTACACCGACCAGATCGTCAAGGCCTGTTTCCTCCACAGGAGCGATCCGGTATCACGCTGGAAGGAGATCTATTCCCAGGCTCAGGATATCAAGGAGTGGCTGAACAGCATGAGCGTCTCTTCATTTCATGTCGAATCAGCGCACGTTGATCTGGTGATTACGCCGGGGGAAAAGCGGAAGTGGATCGGGATCTCCGGCCACAACATTCCGAGCTTCGAACTCTTTCTCTCACCAGACTGGCGGGGAACGAAGGGGCTGTACTTTGCGGACCAGCCCACCTATCGCAGTGGGAATTACGCACGGGGTATCCGACTTGAATTCATCGATGGCGACGCGGTCAAGATCGATGCTGAGGAAGGACTTCCTTTTGTCAGAAAACAGCTCGCCATGGACAAGGGGGCCAACAAGATCGGGGAATTCTCCCTCACGGACAAGCGCTTTTCCAAGATCACCCGGTTCATGGCCAATACCCTCTACGACGAGAATTACGGCGGCAGGAACGGCAACTGCCACGTCGCCCTTGGAGCGTCGTATTCCGACACCTTTGATGGAAACCCCGCTGAACTCACCGAAGAGAGGAAGAAACGCTTCGGATTCAATGACTCCGCCCTGCACTGGGATCTGGTTAACACCGAAAAGAAGCGGGTTGTCGCCCGCCTTGCAACCGGAGAACATGTCACAATCTACGAGAACGGACTATTCCTCTGTTGATCAGGTGATTCACCGAGTCTCCCCTTCCTGACAGCACAAGAGTCCACCTGGACACTGGCATACGCTTCCTGGCAGGAAAACGCTCTTCTGTGCGTGATCGCACAGAACTCTGGCCAGCGGAGAGCTTTTTGGTTGCCCTCGCACTGAACATGAATTACTACTAAAATACCTTTGGCATGAACTGCGCCCAGTGCGTGCGATCATAGTGAGGAGGTAGCCCGATGGCAGATACGCCGTCCTGTGGGGAATTACAAGAGAGGGTACAGGAGCTCGAGGAAGAGCTGGGGCGGCAGGATGTCTGGTTCAAAGACCAGGAGCGGTACCGGATTCATTTCTCCCTGGCAAACGACGTCATGTATTCCCTGGACCATGACTTCAGGCTCATGAGTATTTCGCCTAATGTGCACAGAATCCTCGGATACCATCCCGAGGAGCTCCTGGGGAAACCCTTCCATGATCTGAACATCCTTGCGCCGGAATACTACGAACAGGCTGTCGAAAATATTGCGCAGGTGCTCTCCGGCCGGAAGATCGATTCGGCCATCTATGAGTTCTTTACCCGGGAGGGGGCCAGGAGATTTGCAGAAGTCAGCGGTGTCCCCCTCATGAGGAACGGAAAAGCGATTGCCGTGATATCGGTGGCACGGGACATCACGGAACGGAAGCGCGTCGAGGAAGAGCTCAAGGCCAAGGAAAAGGAACTCGAGAACAAAACCACGTACCTCGAGGAGGTGAACATTGCCCTGAAGGTCCTGCTGGACATAAGGGAGAAGGAAAAGAAGGATGCCCAGGAAACTATCGTGGCAACGGCGAAAAAACTTGTCTACCCTTACCTTGAACAGCTGGAACAGAATGGGCCCGACGAACAGAGTCGCCTCTATCTCAAGATCATCAGAGCCAATTTCGATGCACTCATCGCCTCGTGCACGAGTCAGAAAAGCTCTAAATATCTCCTGCTGACCTCCACCGAGATCCAGGTCGCAGACCTGGTCAAGGAAGGTAAGAGCACAAAGGAAATTGCGGAGTTCCTGTGTGTTTCTCCCAATGCTGTCTCTTTCCACCGGGGTAATATCAGGAAGAAGCTGGGGCTGTTGGGAGAAAAGAAGAACCTCAGATCACACCTTCAAGTATTGGAAGCAGCACCTTCCTCCAGCCCCTAATGCCAGACTTGACCTATCAAAAATCTAGTAATTTTTTGGCAGGAAATCCCTTGAGAAGCGTGGTATCCTCTATCGTGTAAAGGAGGGTGTTGAATTCTTGTAGTTCGGGCTCCATTGTCCGGCCCCCATGCAGGGAGAATGGAGCCTGTTTTTTGTGTTCCCCGCCGCCCAAAGGGTATCCCGAAAAAGCAAAGATCTCCCCATCGTTCTCGAAGTTGTCAGCCGACATCAACACAGAACAGGGGTGGAATGACCTGGCAGCCGATGGATGGGCTGCCACCCAGGAGATCCCGCGCAAGAAGGATGGCCTGTGCGAGATCTCGTGCCGGGAGGAATCCGATCTTCCGTACTGTCTCTTCCTGCCGTGCGCCTGTGATGATGGCTGCAGAGAGGTGCTTGAGGCACATACCACTCCACATCCAGTTGATGAGGCTGTGCGTGCCGTGATATGCACAGTGATCCCGGTACAGCCTCAGATATCGCGGATTGTCTGCATACTCCTGGGCAAGTTCGTCCCAGCACCTGACAGGATCTGTAAACGATTCCAGATCTTTTTCCCAGAAATCAACATAGGAGGGGTGGTGCCCGGGATGAAATTTTTCGAAGCACGGGTTGCAGGCAATCATGATCCCTCCCTGCTTCACCAGCGGTTTGTTTCGGAAGAGGCCCAGGAGATATCCGAGCACCAGAGAGCGCAGGAGGATGGGGTTGAATATGGATTGAGCGCTGTACGGGCTGAGGTTTGGTACCCCCACAATGAGGATGTCGACCTGCTCGCGGACAGGGATGTTCTGTTGTCGGAAAAGCAGTTCGAGGGTCTTGGCATGGACGTCATCGACCCTGCCGGCAAAGACTCCGCAGAGACGATAATCGGAACGCACCAGCGTGTTGCGGACGAACCGCTTCATCCTCTGGGGGCTCAGGGCCGCTGCACCCAGAAGGGTCTTCGTCGGGAAACCGGGAGCACGCTGACGGGAGCCATTTCCCATGGGACGCAGCATGGCCTCCAACCCCATGGGCCAGACCTTGTTGTTCGTTACCGTCTCTATCTGGAAGAGCGTGCACCTGTCCTGCACCAGGGTGCCCATTTCCCTCAGGATGGCATGCATGGGGCTTGTCTCGGGGCCCATGATGGAGTGCTCAGCGTTCCACTGGCGGGGAGTATGGTGATGCCTGATGCTGCGCCAGGAACCAAGCCCCACGAGAATGCTCTTCCATCCGCCGTTCATGGTGGTGAAATTCTGATTGACATAGATGGTAATGTCTGAGTCCGCCACAGCACGATTGATCTCCACCTCATGTCCGGCCGGTGTATACCCGAGGCTTGTGAGGTCCTCATCTCTGGTGGCGTCATGGCAGGAGATCAGGCCGGGGCCCATCTCCCTGACAACCTTTGACCCGAGAACGAGAGAGAGTTCCCCCAGTGTCCACTTCCTGTGCAGGCCGTTGGCGCAGATGAGTCGAATGTTTTCCCGCTTGATGCCGATCCGGTAGAGTCGTTTCAGGAGGTGTTCTATCACGATTCCACGTGGGTCTCTGCGCATGAGGGGAACGGGAAGGCAGGGGTCGTCAAAGGCTATCGTCACCCGGCTTCCTGAGGAAAGCTGCTTTTCCAGGGGCTCCACACCCAGGGGATCATCGAGGGCCATGGTTATTGAGCGTTCAGCATCTTCCAGGGGATCGAGGGGGGGATTTGCATAGAAGAACTGTGTTTCAGCAGGGAACCGTTCAATGCGGATATCATCTCCACAGAAGACAAATTCCTCGACGTGCCTGTTCATGGTATCCCCCTTGAATTCATGTACCCCTCCTGCCGGAAGAATGCCAGCCCTGGAGGAAAAATCGGGAAAGGGCATCCACCAGAAAACGCGGAGACATCCGGGTAAGTACAAGGTGAATGAGCTTGGCGGAACATCCTGGCACGTAGAGCATCTTCTTCTTCTCGAAAGCCGCAAGTGCCTTTTCAGCGAGCCACTCCGGGCTTTTTTTCCCGCTGATGGTATAGAATCTCAGGTCCCTCGGATACCCCTGGCTGGACAGGAGCCGCGTTTCGATATACGGCGGATTGAGGGTGCAGACCGTCACTCCCGTCCCCTTGAGTTCTGCCCGGATCGCCTGGGAGAGACTCTGGAGTCCGGCCTTGGTGGCACCATACACGGACTGGAAGGGCGTCGGCTGGAGGGCAGAGACGCTCGATGTATTGAAGATGACTCCTTCACCCCGTCGTACCATATCTGGGAGGAAGAGGTACATGAGCCGCATGGGTACGGAGAAATTGAGCCGGTACACGTCATACTGGCGGTCCCATGAGGTTTCCCAGAACCTTCCATACGCCACCACGCCGGCATTGTTCACCAGGGCGAAGATGTCGCCCACGGCCCGAGAGACCTCTGCATAGAGCCTGTCAGGACCATCACTGCTGAGAAGATCAATGGGAAAGGTCCAGGTCCTGATGTTGTAGGTATCAGAGAGTTCCGCGGCCCATGCGTCCAGGGCCTGGCTCTCTTGGGGAAGAGACCCCAGGGCAAGGTGTGCGCCCCTTTGGGCAAACTCTTTCGACAGGGCTTTTCCGATACCGAACGATGCTCCCGTAATGAGCACGTTTCTGCCCGCAAAGGAAATCTTTCCCATGGGCCACCCCTCCCTTCAACCAGATCATGAAGCATTCCAAGACAGGGCAAGGATACCATCATCCCGTCGTGTTTGCCACCGAGAAGTGGCCCAACAGCGCCCCCGGTGACCGCCAGACGGTGTTAAAAAGGCTTTGACTCGCGCCTCATGACTCTATTATACATGTTCTCCTTACAGGGGAAGCTTCGATGATCAGAACTGCGAAACTCTTTGATACTGTGAAGGTGAACTACACGGGAAGATCTGAAGACGGGAGCGTTTTCGAATCCTCCGTGGGAATTCTGCCGCTGAGATTCACCATCGGCACCGGTGAGGTGGTCAAGGGATTCGAGAATGCTGTCATCGGCATGTGTCCCGGAGAGAAGAAAACCGTTGTTGTCCAGCCCGAGGATGGATTCGGCCTCTATGATGAAGGTCTTGTCTTCGAGATCTCGAGAGATGACGTATCCGATGAGGTGGAGCCTTCCATCGGGATGGATTTCGAGATGGTGGATGAAGAGGGGAATGTGATCGACGGAGTGGTTGTCGAGATCATGGCCGACTCGATCGTGATCGATGCCAATGCCCTGCTGGCCGGCAAGAACGTCATCTACGATATCGAACTCATCGAGATCCTTTCCCCGGGAGGACACAGGCCGGCAAGGAGCTAGGGCGATGGATGACTGGTCGGGCCACGCTGAAAGAATCTAAAAAACCGCTGGAGAATACTGTCCTGGTCAGGATCGTCGCAGGGCGTCCTATCGCTTGACCACGAGGACAGGGAACAGAGCCTTGCGTACCACTTTCTCCGAGACCGAGCCAAGGAGCATCTCCTGGATGTTGCTCTTCCCGTGTGATCCGATCACGATCACCGATGGTTTTTCCTCCTGAGCGACTCGAAGAATTTCACGCAGCGGTAAGCCCTTCTCGATTCTCACCGTGACGTTGTATCCGAGTTCTTTGAGCTCCTTTTCCATCACGACCAGTTCTTCAGAAGCCCTGGACATGAACTCTTTTTCGATGGTGAGGTAGTCAGGTGCGGTGTTGATGGTGCTCAGCACATCGAGATTGGACTGATCGATGACGTGAAGCAGTACGATCTCAGCACTGCCCGCCTCACGCAGCTGCTTGACGAACCTCAGACCTTTCTTCGAAACATCGGAGAAGTCTGTGGGAAACAGGATCTTTTCAAACATACCATCCCCCTCTCCCGGTCACTCGCCCGGAACAGATGGTCTGATGTCTGCGGCGTCTTCCTGCACCGAGTGATGCCGGTTGTGTTTTTCAGGTTTCTGACTGTCAGAAACCCGTGAACGCCTGGTATGCGTTGCGAGGTTGTATCTAATCATAATAAGGACAGTTCTGGACTTGTCAATATCGTCGCATGCTCTTGCAAGGGACAAGCCGGATGAATCCCGAAATCGATAAACGGGGTCGGAGGAGCCTTCAAACACCCCGTACCGGGGAGATACACGCCGGTGAATCGTTGGTCGGCGTATTCACCATGCGCGAGACCGAATACGCCTCCATATCCCGGGCGGGATACGGTCGAAGACACGCCGCGAGATCAGCCTCCGGAACCGGATCACTGCTCAGCCAGAGAGCATGCATTTCCCTGGGCAGGATGACGGGCATCCGGTTGTGGACCTGGGCAATCAGTGCGTTCGGTTCCGTGGTGATGATGGTGCTTGAGGCCAGATTCTCTCCGGTCATGGTATTTCGCCACAGGTCCCACAACCCTGCCATGGCAAAGGGTTCCCGGTTTTTCATGCAGACGAAGAACGGGATTCTGGTTGTGCCGCTCGAGGTCCACTCATAGAAGCCGTCAGCAAGGATGAGGCATCTGCGTTTACGAAAGGGTTCCCGGAAGGAAGGCTTTGAGGAAAGGGTTTCTGCGCGTGCATTGATCATCATGTTTCCGATGGCAGGATCCTTTGCCCAGAAGGGAACGAGGCCCCAGCGTGTCAAGGTGAGCGTCGGGGTTGGGTGGTTCACCACGGTGAGGATGGGTGCCGTGGGTGAGATATTGTACCGGGGTCTGTACCGGGCACGAGCCTTCGTTTCAACATCAAACTCGGCGAACAGGACCCTGATCTTCTCCGGATCGGTTATCTGGATGAACCGTCCGCACATGCATGGCCTCCTTGGGGAGATCGCGTTCCGTGATGACGAGGATACACGATGGCCTCTCCTCTTGTCCAGAGTGCGGTCGTGTGGAGATGAAGCGGAGACCTCCTCTCGTTGAAAAGGGGTTCATCAGGTGCATCAGAAAGGGGATGGTTCCGAACTGCGGCGAACCATCTCCGGAAGATCACGGTCTCTCTTACGAACCAGCCGACATTTCACTGTATTTCCCTGCTTGGACTTGGTACAATACACACTGAAATATCTTTGTTAAAGCAATGAACTATTTTTGAGGAGGAACTGTTTCATGAAAAGAATCGCACTGCTGTGTCTTCTCTGCCTCGCATCCACACCAGCCCTGGGTGACGCAGAGCAGAGCTGGATCCTCAAGAAGGATGCTGAGGGCATCAAGGTATACACCCGCTCCGTGGAGGGCTCTGATTCCAATGAATTCAAGGCGATAACAGATGTCGATGCACCCATCGAGGTTCTGCTCGAGGTTTTTCAGGACATTCCTTCGTTTCCCCAGTGGTATGGCTTCTGCAAGGAGATCAGGCTCATCGAACAGGTTTCCCCCATCCATCGCATCATCTACTTCGTGCTCGAAACACCCTGGCCGGTGAAAGATCGCGATATGGTCGTTGAGGTGCGTGACGATGTTGACACATCCCCGGGCACGGCCCTCATAACCATGCATGCCTTGGAGGAGGAGATGGTCTCCCGTAACGAGAGGTACGTGAGGATGACCGAGGTCCGGGGGAGTGCCGTCCTGGAGAGTATTGACGGGAAAAGAACACACGTGGTTCACACCGTGCTCGCCGACCCCGCTGGATTCATCCCTGCCGCTGTGTCAAACATGCTCCAGAAAGAACAGCCGTTTCTTACCCTCAAGGGCCTCAAGGAGATGGTGAAGCAGGATGTCTACTATGAGCGCGCAGGCGTTGTCCGTTGATCTCCAGGGACCACGGAGTATACTGTTTTCTCAGGATGGAGTGATCCCGGAGGCGTAGATGGTCAGGAATGTAGGGGCCTCTGCTGAACTCAGAAAAAGGCAGATTGTCGATAGTGCCATGCACTGTTTTCAGCACAAAGGGTATGTCCATACCACCATGGAAGATATTGCCGCAGCTTGTGGCATGTCCAAGGCCAGTATCACCTGGTACTATCCCTCCAAGAAGGCTGTTCTCTCGGACCTGTTTCAGTCCTGGATGGAGGAAACCCTCGTGAACGTCGCGCATGAAACCGCTGTGTGTTCCTCCTATCGCGACAAGCTCATCCGCATGGGCGAATTTTTCATCGAATCCCTCATGAAAAACCTCGAACTCTACAGTGCGCTGGTTGTCTTCTGGTCCATGGCATCAGAGGATGAATCCATGCGTGATCAGATCATGGAACTCTACCGTGAATACGACGGGATTGTCTGCTCGTTTCTCTACCAGGGTGAGATGCAGGGAGAATTCAGGGTCCCGGACAAGAAGGTGTTCAGTGTCCTCCTGATTGCCGTGATCGAGGGATTGATCGTCCGGCAGGTTCTGAGCAGGGACCTGGATCTCATGAGAATACGAAAAGAAATGAGGTCGATGCTCGCCGGATTTCTGAACACAGCCCTGGGGGAGAATGCACGGAACCATTTCGAATGCGGCCGGCAGGAATGAGGTGGACGAGGGGGCGAGAGCAAAACATCTGTGCGGGAAACAGGAGCGAGGAGGTGTGGATGAAACGGCTCATAACCAGGGTGTGGATTGGTAGTCTGATCGTTCTGGTGTTTCTGTCACCAATGGTGTGCGCCATGGACGGAAATGCAGTCCTGAATAAGGTGGACGAGGTGCTCTCGGCATCTACGACGTCCGTTGCCTCAGCCACCATGACCCTGGTGGACAGGGGCGGACAGGCGAGGGAACGCGGCATGGTTGTCTGGACCAAACACTTCAAGGACAAGGATGACTGGTCGCTGCTCAAGTTCACCAGTCCGGCCGAACTGCGCAACCTCGGGTTTCTGAGCCTTGCCGACGACCAGATGTACCTGTACCTGCCCGCCTTTGACCGGGTCAGGCGCATCGCATCCACCGCACGCAAGGAAAGCTTTGCGGGTTCTGATCTGTCCAATGACGACCTGAGCACCGGAAAGTACACCCATCACTATGATGCCCGGATCACCCAGGAGACAGAGACCGTGTATGTCCTGGATCTTGACCGGAAAGCCGGTTCCGATCGCATCTACGCTCGGGTGAGGGCCTGGGTGGACAAGGAGCGGTTCACAGTCAGCAAGATGGAACTCTATGAAGACACCGACAAGCTCTGGAAGACAAGCGAGATGGTGCATGAGCAGATTCAGGGCTATTGGACGCCGGTGCAGATCACCATGAAGGACGTGACGAAAGACCACACGACCATCATGAAGATAACGGAAATTGCCTATGACACCGACCTTGACGACAGCGTGTTTTCAACACGATATCTGAAGAGGAACGTGAAGGTCGATTGAACCCTGTTCCTCGGCACGCACCGTATCAGGAGTCGACCAGGTCTTCCTTGTGGTGCTTGATCACCTTGCCCTTGACTATGTAGATCACATCTTCGCAGATATTCGTGGTGAGGTCTGCGATCCGCTCCAGGTTGCTGGATATCTTCATGAGGTGGAGCGCCCGGGGGATGGTTGCCGGGTCTGCTGTCATGAAGGTGATCAGTTCCCTCAGGATCTGGTTGCGGAGCCCGTCGACGATGCTGTCCCGCTCGCACACGCCTTTTGCGAGCTTCGCGTCTTCGTTGATGAAGGAGGTGATACTGTGATCGATCATTTCCACCACGATCTCGGCCATCCTGGGGGTGTCGATCAGCGGTTTCACCTGGGGGTGCTGGATGAGGAAGAGGCCACTCTGGGCAATCGTCACCGCGTGGTCCCCGATTCGCTCCAGGGTGTTGTTGATGCTCAGGATCATGAGGACAGAGCGCAGTGCCTTTCCCGCAGGCTGGTGCTGGGCGATGATGGAGACGCATTTCTCGTCCACGGCGATCTCAAAGTCGTTGGCCTTGGGTTCCTCACTCGAGATCACCTCGTTGAGAAGTTCGGCGTCTTTTTCCTTCAATCCGATGATGCTCTTGTTTACCATGTCTTCCACCAGGGTAGCAAACTCCAGCAGCATCTTCTTCAGATTCTTGAGCTTCATTTCTTCCAGCATAGGAACTCCTTATCCAAACTTTCCCGAGAGATACTCTTCCGTCATCTTCTCTTTGGGTATGGTGAAGATCTTTTCCGTTTCGTCATACTCTATGAGCTCCCCGAGATACATGAAGGCCGTGTAATCCGACACCCGGGCCGCCTGCTGCATGTTGTGCGTCACAATCACGATAGTGTACTCCTTCTTCAGCTCCAGAATGAGTTCCTCGATCTTCCTGGTGGAGATGGGGTCGAGGCTCGCACACGGCTCGTCGAACAGGATGATCTCGGGTTCCACCACGAGGCAGCGGGCAATGCAGAGCCGCTGCTGCTGTCCCCCGGAGATCTGAAGCGCACTGTCATTGAGCCGTTCCTTCACGTCCTCGTACAAGGCGGCCTTCTGCAGGGACGCGATCACCTTCTCCTCGATGAGACTTCTGTTTCGCATGCCGTTGATGATGAGACCGTAGGCCATGTTGTCGAAGATGCTCTTGGGGAAGGGGTTCGGCTTCTGAAACACCATGCCCACCCTGCGCCTCAGATCAACGACATCGGTCTTCGGGCTATTGATGTCAGAACCGTCGATGAGGATCTCCCCTTCCACCCTGGCACCGGGAATCAGGTCATTCATGCGGTTCAGGAGCCGGATATACGTGGACTTTCCGCAGCCCGAAGGTCCAATGAGTGCCGTGACCTTGTTGGGGTAGATGTCGAAGTTGATGTTTTTCAGTGCCCGGGTTTTCCCGTAGTAGAAGTCAACATTCCGGGAACTGATCTTCACGTCATGATCCATAGGTCACCCTCTGTCTCTGTCTGAGAATAATGGCAAGCGCCGAAATTGCCAGCACGAGGCACAGCAGGATCATGGAACAGCCGTAGGCAATCTGAGTCTGCACCTCGGGTTTCGTTCCCTCCGTCATGAGCGCGTAGATGTGGTAGGGCAGAGCCATGACTTCAGAAAAGATGGAGTTGGGATATCCGCGGGTGTAGAAGGTAGCCGCGGTGAAGAGGATGGGTGCTGTCTCTCCGGCGACTCTGCCCACGTTCAGGATGACGCCTGTCAGAATCCCTGGAAGCGCCGTGGGCAGGACCACCTTCTTGATGGTCTGCCAGTGGGTTGCCCCGAGCGCCAGAGAGGCCTCCTTGAAGGACTGGGGCACCGCAAGGATTGCTTCCTGGGATGCCGAGATGATGCCCGGCAGGGCCATGATGCCGAGCGTCAGGCTGCCGGCAAGGATGGAGACCCCGAAATTGAAGACCTTCACGAAGAGGGCAAAGCCGAAGAGCCCGAACACGATGGATGGAACCCCTGCGAGGTTGTTGATGCTCAGGCGGATGATGTTGACGACGACGCTCCGGGGGCTGTACTCGCAGAGATAGATGGCACAGGACAACCCCAGCGGGAGGGCGAAGAGGATCGCCCCCACCGTGAGGTAGAAGGTCCCCACGATGGCAGGAGCTACGCCTCCCTGGGTCATGCCCCTTCTGGGCACCTGGGTGAGAAATTCCCAGGAGATGACCTCGAGCCCCCGAGCCGTTATGAAGTAGATGATGGAGCCCAGGAAGAAGAGAGAGAAGAGGATGCACAGGAACAGGAGCGTGAACCCGAGACCCTGTGAGATGTCCTTTGCCCTGATGATTTTCTTCTCACCGATGGGGCGTGGCCGTCTCTCTCCTTCTCGATTCTGCATGATCAGGGTCTTTTCCGTCATCTGCCCAGCCCCAGCTTCAGTCTGTAGCGCCTGCTGATGATCTCAGCGAGGATGTTGAATACCAGTGTCATGAGAAAGAGAATGAGCCCGATGGCAAACAGCGCACTGAAGTGCAGACTCCCCATGACCGCCTCTCCCATCTCGGCCGCAATGGTGGAGGTCATGGGCCGGACAGGGTCAAAGAGGGACTTGGGGATCACTGCCGCACCGCCGGCGACCATGAGCACGGTCATGGTCTCTCCCACCGCCCTGCTCATGCCGAGGATGATGGCGGTGGAGATCCCCGACCCCGCTGCCGGAACGATTACCCTGGTGAGGGTCTGCCACCTGTTTGCCCCCAGTGCCAGGGACGCCTCGCGAAAACTTCTCGGCACAAAGCTCACGGCATCCTCCGCGAGGCTGCAGATCGTGGGGGTGGCCATGATCCCCAGCACCAGGCTTGCGGTGAATGCACACAACCCCACGGGAATCCCCAGGGATCTCTGGAGAAAGGGTGCCACGATCACCATGCCGAAAAACCCGTAGACGATGGAGGGGATCCCGGCGAGGATCTCGACGAGGGGTTTCAGAAACGCCCGCTGCCGTTCGCTCGCAATCTCGTGGATATACAGGGCGCTGCCCACCCCGATGGGCACGCACACCACCATGGCTCCAAGCGTGACGAAGACTGAGGCGAATATGAGGGGCCACATGCCGAAGTCAGGAGGTTCGTGGGTTGGATACCACTCCATGCCGAAGAGCAGGTGGGCGAGGCCTGAATGCAGAAAAATGGGAAGAGATTCAATAAACAGGGTGAGGATGATCCCCACCAGGAACACCAGGGATGCCAGGGCCAGAACGCCGAAGATCCACTTGTAGAGACGTTCCCTGAATCTCTGCAGGTCTCTTTTCGTCAAGGCAGGTGATCTCATGGTATCCGAGTTATCTCCACGATGCGTCGAAGAGCACTAGCGGGCAACTCCTATGAACCCTTGTTTCTCGATGAGCAGCTGACCCTGGGGGCTCAGGATGAAGTCGAGGTACGTCGCCACGACCCCTTCCGGGGTCCCCCTTGTGTAGAGGTAGAGCGGTCGTGCCAAAGGGTAGGCCCCTGATCGTACGGCTTCACGGGTGCACCTCACCCCGTCGACCCTGACATCCTTGATCGCGTCCGTGAGATACCCCATCCCCAGGTAGCCGATGGCTCCCGGAGTCTGGCCAACGGTTGTTTTCACCGTCATGTTGGAAGCGGTGATCAGTGCATCGGGACGAACCCTCGCCTGATCCAGCACAAGCTCC
>DSBG01000117.1 GCA_011046135.1 Deltaproteobacteria bacterium | reverse complement strand
TGTCCCTGGCGGTCAAGAGCACAGTGGGGTTTCCCTTCCACTGGATCACGTTGACTCTCCCCTCGAGCCAGATCTGGTCTTTCGATTTCCTGATCCAGCGCGCCTGGAAGAACCTCTCGGTGGACATACCCGATTCCAGGGAATCGAAGAGATCCTTGAAGTACATCTCGAAGTCTTTGTGGACAAACTCCATGATATCCAGTCCCATGAGCTGGTTCGGCTCATCGTACCCCAGAATGGTGGAAAAGGCGTTGTTCGCAAACTGTATGGTGCCCCGGTGGAAGAGCAGGACTCCCTCGGTCATGCGTTCTGCAAAGATCCGATACAAGGCCTCACTCTCCCTGAGGGAATTTTCTGCGAGCTTGCGCTTGCTGATATCGAGACCGATACCCAAAAGATACGGTGTTCCTTCGATAATGGCCCTCACCCCGGTAAACAGGTGGGGGACACGCTCTCCCTTTTTCGTGACGAGCATCGCCTCTGCAACGCCTTCCCCGGTATTGAAAACATTCTGGATCGCCTGCCGCATGTGGGGGAGATCGTCACCCTCGAAGAGTTCGAAGATGTTCCGCTCCGGGATCTCTTCAGCATCATATCCCGTGGTGGTCTCAACATTCTTGTTCCACAGGTGCACATGGAACTTGTCGTCAAAAACATAGAACAGACCGGGAATCCCTCGCATAAGCGTCTCGAAGAACGTGCTCTTGCGTTCGAGCTCCCTGTTCGACTGCTCGAGCAGGTTAACCTTCTCGTGAAGATGCTGCAGCGTTCCCTCAGAATGATTTTTCATGGGGCGCGATTTCATTTTCTACTCCTCCGTGAAAAAATTAAATCCATGCCCGGGAACCCGCATGACAGATCCACGAGACATCATGACAAGAACCACTATGGTACCTGGTTTCCGCTGTTATGTCAAAGGAGACCATCCAGTGGGAGGATGAGCCGGGGGAATACGGTGCGCGCGGCGTAAGTTTCCTCTACCTGTGGAGTACATTCCGTGGTAGAGCCTTCCACAGAACGTTCTGGAACGAGCCTCCTCGAAGCGAGCGATCTGGAGGCTCACTTCAGCACTTCAGGGATCAGCAGGCCCCGCAGTCCCAGGACATACGGGAGTACCATGTTCAGCTACCAGAAAAACGACAGGTTTTTTGCCCAGATCTCAGACGGCCTGGAATCCCTCGGGTGTGATGAACTCGTGGAACTCGGGGGCAGGGATGTCGTCCCGACCTACCGGGGAATCTATTTCAGTGCCGATGCGGCCGACCTGTACCGCATCACCTACTCGGTTCGCGCAATTACCAGGATTCTGGCCCCCCTGATCACCTTCGACTGCCACAGCACCAAGTATCTCTACAAGACCGCCATGGCCATCCCCTGGGCGGATCTCTTTGGACTGGATGAGACCTTTTCTGTTTCGGCAAATGTCTCGCACAGCCTCATCCGGCATTCACAGTATGCAGCGCTGTGCGTCAAAGATGCCATCGTCGACAGTTTCCGGGATCGCTTCGGAAGCAGGCCCAACGTGGAAAAGATCAATCCCGACATCGCCTTCAACCTCCATCTCTTCAAGGATACCGCTACCATCCACCTCGACCTCTCCGGTGGATCCCTCCACCGCAGGGGGTACCGAAAGGAATCAGGGGATGCTCCCATGCAGGAGACCCTGGCTGGCGCCATTATCCGGCTGACGGGCTGGAACGGTGAAACCCCTCTCATCGATCCCCTGTGCGGTTCAGGGACCCTCCTGTGCGAGGCACTCATGCACTACTGCCGCATTCCTTCCGGCTATCTCCGGAATCGATTCGGATTCATGCACCTGCCCGATTACGACCCAGCACTCTGGACGGAAGTAAAGAAGGAAGCAGACGGGAAGATGAGGATTCTGCCCCAGGGGCTCATCTCCGGCAGCGACAGGTCTTCCGGAGCCATCTCATCTGCCCGGAAAAACTGCCGGACCCTTCCCTCGGGAGAGCGGGTTTCCCTCGAGAAACGGGCATTCCAGGATATCGACCGCGTGTTCGATGCCACCCTGGTGTGCAACCCCCCCTATGGAATACGCATGGGGAACAACCAGCACATGGCAGGCTTCATGAAAGAGTTCGGGGATTTTCTGAAACAGCGCTGCACAGGCTCGACGGCCTACATCTATTTCGGAAACCGGGAGCTGATCAAGTCACTGGGTCTTCGATCCTCATGGAAAATCCCGCTGAAGAATGGTCCCCTGGACGGACGGCTCGTGAAGTATGAACTGTACTGACTCGACGGATCCTTTAACAGATCAGGAAGTCGGGGACAGCAACAGTCAGGAAACCTCGAGGGATCTGGTCTGCTCCCACTGGAGCATCTCGTCGATGAGGCGGTCTTTCTCGAGCCAGAGGTCGTTGATCCAGAGCTGAAACCGCTGGCGGTACTGCGCATCGTTAAAATAGTCACCGATGAGATCCCTGGAGACCGGGAGAACCTCCACATGGACCCTGATCTCTTCAACCTTGCCGCAGAGATATTCCCAGAAATTCTTCACCCCCTCTGGATAGACAATGGTGACATTGAGGATGTTCTGGATCTTGTCTCCCATGGCGCCGAGCACCAGTGAGACCCCCCCGGCCTTGGGTTTGAGGAGGTGTGTAAATGGCGAGTGCTGCTTTCGATGCTTTCCTTCCCGGAACCTGGTCCCTTCGACGAAGCTGAACACCGACACCGGCATGTTCTTGAATTTCTCGCAGGCCTTCCGCGTCAGTTCCAGGTCTTTTCCCGCCAGGTGGGGGTGTTTCTCCAGAAACGCCTTTTTGTAGCGCTTCACCATGGGATAATCCGCTGCCACCATGGCCAGCCCGACCAGGGGAAACCAGAGGAGTTCCCTCTTGGCGAAGAATTTGAAATCAGGGACCCTGCGGTAGAACAGCTTCACCAGGACCATGATATCCACCCAGGTCTGGTGATTCACCATGAGCATGCAGGACTTGCAGAGGTTCACCCGGGACATGTCCTCCCAGCCCCGGATGACCCACCTGGTCTTGCGGTTGAGGCACTGGGGGAGATTGAGAAAGTACATCCAGACATCGACGACGCGGCGCAGGACTTTCGACCAGAACAGTCTCCAGGACGGTACGGGGATGATCAGCTTCACGAATGCCACCAGGTAGAAGGGAACGGCAAAGATCATTGTTTCCATGACGTAGAACACCATGGTGGCAAGACCCCGAACCTGATCCCTGACAACACCTGTCATGAGCTTAACCGTTGATCCCATACTGCGGTCTCCGATACCCTGTAAGCTCCCTATCGTATACTCCTTTTTTCCGGTTTTGTCAGCACCGAAGTGCCGGCCCGGGCAATCACATGCGGATCAGGAACACCGGGGGCTGAACGACTGGTGCACATGGTCTCCTGCGGAACGGCATACTCACGTACAAGAAAAGAGCCCGAGGAATAACCAGGGTCCTTCTTTCCAGGAAGGTTCCCGGGGTCGCGCTCACTCCTGTTGATCGGAGGGATCACCCTGCGAGAGCTCGCCCTTTGAAATCATACTGAGCACCTCCGCAATCATGTCAGCCATGGCCCGCCGGGTGTTCTGAATGAGGTCATCCTTGCCCTGGCGAAGCGCATGGAAATACCTGCCTGCAACGTCACGCTGGTTCTTACCCAGGGAGGCAATGTATCCCTTCGGGCTGACCTCGGCCTCCCTCCCCTTTTTCCCGCCCCTTTTTCCATGGGCCCAGTTGATGGCATGAGCAGAGAAGATCAGGGCTCGATCGAGGACCACATAGGGAAACTGGAGGGCTGTGTTGGGGCCAACTTCGACCTGCATGCCGCCGATGCTTCCGGAGAGTTGAACACCACCGATCTTTGGTCCCCTGATTCGTGCCCTGGCCATGCGTTTCCCTCCGACAAGGGCTGATCCGGCCCCCACGAGAGATCCGCCCAGGGCAAAGACACCAAAGGAGATGCCCGCTGTTGCAGCATCGATGCCCAGCCCGATGGTCGTTCCTGCAGCAGCACCGGCAGCAGCAAGCTGGAGTGGACCCAGGCCGAGCACCCGCCATGTTTTCCTGTGGAAAAGATCATGGGCTGCAATGGACTGCTCGGGCATCCGGTAATCAAAGATATTGTGCTTGAAGAGTTTCTTGATCGCCTGGTGTGCCTCGCGTTCGATCCGGGAGATCTCCTGCCTGTAGAGGACTTCAAGCTCGGAGAGGACCGTGCGGGTATCGGCCCCGTCCGGAAGACGTTTCGTGATCCGGCAGGTTGTGCACTGACGGATCAGGTCACAGATTATCTCCGCACTGAGCTTCATGCGCCGCTGCCAGTCGAGGGCAAAGGCCTCGATTACCCGAGTGAGGGCCTCCTCCCCTTCCTGGTCGATCCCCTTCAGGCTCTCGAGCAGTGCGATTCTCTGGGCGTATGTCACCCGATGGGCATTGAACACCCTGACGGAATTGAAGTATTTCCTGAGTTCCTCCCGCCATGATTTCAGATACTCCGTGGTTTCGTCCTTGTTGTTCAGGATAGCCATGCGTGGAATTCCCGTCATGCGGAGGATTTCAATCTCCGCTCTGTCCACGGGACGCAGCGGTCTCGATGCATCCGCGACAAAGATAATTCCTGATCCCTCGATGAGCGGCCTGAAGAGTTCACACTCACCCCGGAACTCGCTGTCATGCTCGTGCGCCCTGACAAAGGCGCTGAGCATGTCCGGAGCTTCGTGCTCTTTCAGCCACGCGAGGGTGGCGCGGGGAGACTGGAATCCGGGAGTGTCCACAAACCTGAGAACGACCGAACCATCGAGCAGGACTGGAAAATGCTGGCAGGAAACCGTCTCCCCGGGATAGGGGGTGATGCGGACGCTGTCATCCTCTGCAAGGGTCGAGACCACGGACGACTTGCCCTCGTTGGGGTGCCCGACAATGGCAAAGCTCGGGGCCAGGTCAACACTCATGGGACGACCCCCACAACCGCAAGAGAAAGGTTCCGATCGCCGAGGGCATCCAGGGCCCGCTTCCAGATCTCCCTGTCCGACTGGTCTACAGGGGTAAGAAAGGTGCCTGCAGCCGGTCTGCCGACAAGGAGTACCGCTATCCTCGCCTGGGCACCTGCGAGAGATCTCAGCGATCTGAGGTACTTCAGGGTTTCTGAAATGGGGGGCTGCCACCCCTCCATCAGCAGAACAAGCCCCCTGACCGGGCTGGTCTTATGGGGGAGCACATCCTTGATCACGTCGTAATCGGCCTCGAATTCACCCTTGATGACCATCACGCCAGAAACCTTCCAGTTCAGGATCGTAGTAAGGCTGTGTTCCAGTTCCTCTCTGTCGAGGTGTTCTGAGAGCTCATCCGGGACAAGAACCAGGGCACGCGTGGGATTCTCCAGGGAGACCTCCTCCGGCCTTCCCCGGAAAAACGACTGTCCCCGCCCGCTCTCGATCCTGCCTTCTGACGGCTGGCCGGAACTCTTCAGGGCAGGGACCATCATGCGCATGATGACCACACCGTAGGGACCTTGAGTAAAATCAAGCCTGGTCAGTGCAATACGCTGCACACAGGAAGACCAGGCAAAGAAGATCACCCTGGGCAGGAGTCCATAGAACAGGATGGAGAGAACGAGAAAGGGCCACCAGGAAACCAGGTCGGCACTTGCCAGGGAATAGATCCCCTCCTTGAGTACCATTCTGCTTCCTTCGATCTGCTCCAGGCTCGGGTGAGCATACTGCGGGGGAACACACCATGCCCATGGCAGAGACAGCGCGTGGATGAGTTTGTAGACGCTTCCGGCACTTACGTCGAGGGTCGTCTGCCAGCCGAAGGCAAGATCCGCTGTCAGAACCCTGACAAGGGTGGTGAGCAGCACGCCGATGTTGAAGCAGATGCCAAAGACCTGGACAATGGAGACAACACTCCAGGAAAAAATCGTGTTGAAGCTATCACGGCTGCCTTTCACTATCCCGACAACAGCATCGATCCCACTGCGCCTCTGTGCTCCGAGAATGCGTGACAGGTTGTTGGTAAACGCCCTGAACATTCTGCCGGTTAAACCCCGGACGAGCCTGGATATCGCAGAATATCTCTTCACGAAGAGGCCGGAGCCCTTCATGAGAACGGCTCGGGTGAGTGTCAGGACAAACAGGATGAGCTGGAGAAGAACGAGAACCCCGAAGTAGACACTCACGTTCACTGGTTCAATCCCCCGGTAAACGAGCAGTGACAGGGCAAGGGTGGACCCCGACACGATGCCCAGGACTCCGAAGAGGATCATGGCGAGCCCCCGGGCTTCACGGAAGGATTCCGACGGGAGAACCGCCTGGTCACCAAGGTGTTCTGAAAATTCACGCCTGCGCTCTTCAAGCCAGTATTTCAGAATCATCCTCCCGAGGGGTTTCTCGTCGAACGCCTGCAGGGGCAGGTGCTGCCGGATGGTATCGAGGTAGAGACGACGGTCTCTCTCCTCCATTTCATCGGTGGAGATCTGTGCATCCTCGGCAATGAAGAACTCGAGATCCAGAAGATCGTCGACTCTCCACCTGGTCATCCCCTCACCTCCGGAAGAGACAGTCGCCCGGGCTCGGCACTATCCAGGGAATCCGGGGAACTGCCAAAGAACCTGTCTCTGCTGAGCATGGGCCCAGTATAGCCTGTCGGGACAGGGAAAGGCAAGACCGTCTCTTGTGCAGTTCCTTGATAATCCAGAAGATACATTTCTTCCCGGCACCGGCGACCGCTCCCGTTCACAGAACCGTTGAACCCCTATGATGACCTCTTGGCCTGCTCCCAGATGCGGTCCATCTCCTCCAGAGTCATCTCGTCGAGACTGATCCCGTTGGTGCGTGCCTCATCCTCGATGGCACGAAATCGCTCCTTGAACGAGCGGATGGTTTTTCTCAGCGCTGCTTCGGGATCCACCTTGAGGAGCCTGGCATAATTCACCATGCTGAAGAGGAGGTCTCCGATCTCAGACACAATCTCGTCATGGTCCCCTTTCTGAAGCGCCTCCATGACCTCTCCGAGTTCTTCTTGTATCTTTTCAATCGCTCCTGAGGGGTCCTGCCAGTCGAAACCCACACGGGAGACCACGGACTGGACCTTCCGTGCATGGAGAAGGCCGGGCAGCGATTCAGGGATCCCGTCCAGGATGGAGGTTCTTTCTCTTTTGCCCTGTTCCTTCTGCTTGATCTGCTCCCAGTTCCTGATCACGTCTTTCGAGGTGTCCGCAAGCGTGTTCCCGAAAACGTGCGGATGCCTGTGGATCAATTTCTTCGCAAGATCGTTGATCACGTCCCTGATCGTGAACTCCCCGAGATCCTTGGCGATGGTGCTGTGGAACAGCACCTGGAGGAGCAGGTCTCCCAGCTCTTCCTTCATGTGCTCCGTGTCGTTGCTTTCAATGGCATCAAAGAGCTCGTAGGCTTCCTCGAGGGCACACCGTGAAATGCTCCTGTGAGTCTGCTCGGCATCCCAGGGGCAGCCACCGGGACCTCTGAGCCTCTCGAAAATCTCCACCAGCCTGTCGAATTCCTCCATGGCTCTGCCTTTCATGTATGAATGGTTTCTGTTCTCGCACTATACCGCCGTCATAGAGAAAGAGGCAACACACGAGTGATCCTCGTTAATCACCCGGTGCGCTGATTTCTGTCTTGAAACTTGAGAGAAGATGTGACGATATAGGGAGTCACGGAGATCGGGAGAGAGACGTATGATGGAAGTTATTGAATTCTTCAGGCAGAATCCTTTTCTGTTCGGTCTTATTATCGGCCTGCTGATCGCTTTGGCTGTGCTGATACGGGGCGCCTTCACGAAGAGGGCACTCAACGCAGAAATCAGGAAGCTCAAGGAGAGCCTGTACACGAAAATGCAGATCGATGCAAAAGGCCACCAGAGCCGCGAAAGTGAACTGGAACAGCTCAGGACAGCCAACGAGAACCTCCGAATCACGGTGAAATCTCTCCAGCAGAAACCTGGCAGGGCCGAGATCCGCCAGCTTCACGTCTACGACAAGGCTGTCCACACCATGCTCGCACGGGCCCCCGGTTTTGCCCCCACCTGGGAGATCGTACTCAAAGAAGCGGAAGACGAGCTCGAAAAGAGCGAGAAGGGGATCACAGCCTTCATGCGCAGGGTCTTCATGCCCTCCAAACCAATGACCTTATCCGAGTCGCAGACTAAGTTCATCGATTACGAACCAGACGAGGAAACCAGGGACAAGGACTGATCATTCCTGTTCCCTCAGTCTGAAACACCCTGTTTCCACACCAGAAGCGGTAGACAGGGCGGCAACCCTTCGATACAAGGGGCGATAAACCAGGCGACAAAATCCCGATCCGTCACGGGGCGCCTGATAATTTCCTTGAACATGGTCTGAATTGTTCTTATAAAATACCCATGAGATTCTTCGATTTTCTCATCCGGATCTTCATCGATCAGCACACCCGGGAGCGGCTCTCCCTGCAGAGGATCGAGCCACGGGGTCTCCCGGGAATCGCACACACCGTAACCGGACACTTCCGCCACTTCACCCTGTACAATCCCCTTGCGCTGATCGCCGGCATCACTTTTTTTGCAAGCATCTTCTTCCCCTGGTGGTACAGCGTCGTGTACCAGCACGGCTACCACATTGCCGCCTATGCCTTCATCCTCACACACAACCTTCCTGCCGAGGGATACGAATTCATCATAGAGACCCCGAAAATCGCCGTTGTCGTCCTGTTCCTGATGCTTGTGGGCAACCTGTTCCTCGCGTTCTGGGGCAGCACCATGGAGGGAACCAAGGGGAGGATCTTCGTGGCAGTGGCCGGGCTGTTCATGCTGCTCTACACCGGGGGGTTCTACCTTTCCCTGCTCTACGCCTCTTCACGGGTCGATGTGCCGGTAGTGGGCCAGGTTATCATCCAGCACGGCGTGGATGTGGTGGTGATGATGATCTTCCGCAAACCCTACTCTGTCGCCATTGTCTCGGGGGCAGTCTGCCTCCTCTCCTCCCTATTCCATGGTCTCCTGAGAATCCCCCTCCACACAGGGAAGAAAGGATAGCACCATCGTGCCGCACTACCATGAACTCTTCGAGCGGAACTTCGGCATCTTCACCCCTGGAGAACAGGAGCGGATCAGAGCATCTGGCATCCTCATCGTCGGCTGCGGCGGGATCGGGGGGACTGTAGCCGTCATGCTGGCCCGTTCCGGAATGGAAAAATTCATCCTGGTGGACTTCGATGTCTACGGCATCTCGAACATGAACCGCCAGATCGGGTGTTTTTCAGACACGCTGGGCAGGAACAAGGCAGAAGTCATCGGGGAAGAGATTTGCAAGATCAATCCCGAGGCCCAGGTGGAGGTCTTTCCCGAACTGCTCAGCCACGAAAAGATTGCAGAGCTCATCGAGCGGGTGGACGTGGTCTTTCCTGCCGCGGACGACCTCGCCTTTTCCATCGTGGTGTTCAGGGATGCCCAGCGCCTCGGAAAACCCTCCCTCATGGTCGTTCCTTCCGGCACCTGGGCCAATGTCACGATACTCATGCCCGATGGCCCCCCGGTGGAAGAGATCGAAGGGGTTCCCAAGCTCGGCAGCTATGAAGAGCTCAAGACCATGCTCTCCACCAGGAAATACCGCTACGGAACCTATTTCTACGTCCCAGTGGCAGACTGGAGAATCGACTACTACCGGTCCTTCATCGAGGAAACCAAACCCCCGGCCCACATTGCCCCCCTTGTCTGGCTGTGTTCCTCGCTGGGGGCATTCGAGGTGATCAAGCTCATAAGCGGCAAATGGAAACCCGTGAGCTCTCCTCGCTACTGGAACATCACGAGGAATGCCATCAGGATCAACCGCATCAACGGTCTGTCTCTGCAGACGCTGCTGGTCTGGCAGCGCAAAGTCATGTGGCTGCTGTTCCAGACCCCCCTTGCCCCGCTCCTGGAGCAGGCCCAGAACCTGTGGTGGAAGCTGTTCTGTGCCTGGTACTCCTATCGGGAACGGAAGAGGTCCGGCGGATGATCCCGTGCACCCGTCGGATAGGACAGGAAAAACATGCATGAACTATCATGACCTCTTCGAGAGAAACTACGGGGTCTTCACCGAAGAAGAGCAGGATCGTATCCGGCGAACCCGGATCCTGATCGTCGGCGACAGTGGTACCGGGGAGACGCTCAGTGTACTGCTTGCACGGTGCGGGTTCGAGCGGTTCACCCTCTTCGGAGAACGCACGTACACCAAAGGCGACATGAACCGCCAGATCGGATGTTTCCTCGATACCATCGGCACACCCAAGATCGTCCAGATGGAGAAGATGATCCGTTCCATCAATCCAGCTGCAGAGGTCTCGGGTTCACAACACCTGCCCGGCGAAGCTCAACTCGATGCGCTGGTTCAGGATGCCGACCTCGTGATCCCTGCCGTCGAAGACCTCTCCTACAGCATCCTGATCTTCCGCTGCGCGAAGAAGCACGCAAAGCCCGCCCTTCTGTGCATGCCGTCGGGCTCCATGGGATGGGTCAGCGTGTTCACAAAGGACACCCCCACCATTGAGGATGTCTTCGGCATCCCCCCGCTCAGCTATAAGGGACTGCGCAGGATGATGCACACCAGGGAATACCGCTGCGCACAGTACACCTTCATCACCTCGGGTGACTGGCGGGTGCCGTGGTTCTGGGACTATTTCCTGGACAAGCGGCCCCTTGCCCTGATCTGCACCACCGAGTGGATGGCGGTGAGCCTCGCTGCACTCGAGGCCCTCAAGGTGGCCACGCACACGTGGAACCCTACCCTGGCGCCGAAGTGCTGGTACCTGCGCAGGGGCAGGGTCTCCAGGTCTCATTTCAGCCTCTTCGTCAAGTATCACCGGAAACTCGGGTGGCTCATCTTCGGCCAGGGGGTCGGCAAAGCCATGCATAAACTCACCCACCTGTTCTGGGGGAGTTTCTTCAGGATCCTTCGCTCTTGGCAGACTCGGAAGGAGCAGAAATCGCCCGACCAACCCTAGGGGTCTTGTTCCGTTACCGGGTTATTGCTCCCTTCTCGGCAGGGTTTCACACGGGGTGCATGTCCGCGCGCCATGATCGCCCGTCGTGCATGCGGAGGTTCGTTCCTCACGTCTCGAACTTCACATCAGGACTCTCTGCACAGGCAGGCGGCACAGGACTCACGACAACGGGGACCTCTTCGATCACCCGCATGTCCTTCCATTTTCCTCCGAGGAACCTGAAGTAGAACACGAAACCCAGCGCAATGACATACACAGAGGCGATCGACCACCCCACCATGATCCCCTGCTCCAGGACCATGATGGCGACATAGCTCGGGACCACGAGCACTAACGCGGAGACGAGCACAATCACGTACATGACGAACCGGGTGTCTCCCGCGCCCTTGATGGCGGAGGCAAAGACGATGTTCATGGTATCGAAGATGGAGTAGAGGGCAACGAACCTCAAGAGAATAACGGTGAGCGCATAAATCTCGGGAAAGGTCTCGGGATCGGCCTGTGCCGCAAAGGGGGCCACAAAGAGATCAGGAACAACGACATAGAGCAGCGCAATGGATGCCATGTACACGAAGGTCATGACAAATCCCGAGTACACGCTCTTCTGGGCGAGATCAGGCCTGTTTTTCCCGAGGTACTGCCCCACCAGGACAGAAATGGCGATCCCGAAGCCGATCATGGGCATGAAGGCAAGGGTGTTGATGTTGAACGCAATGTTGGTTGCGGCAAGACTGGTCATGCCGAGGCGGCCCATGATGAGCACAAAGGCAGTGAAGCCCGCCATGTCCAGAAAGAACTGGACCCCCGAGGGCACACCGAATTTCAGGAGCCGACCGAAGAGATCCCGCTCCGGCCTCCATCCCGACAGGATCCGGTATATCCGATTGTACGACGGTCTTGCGATGAGGATCCCATAGAGCAGGAAGGAGAACAGCCCTGCCAGCACCGAGGCGATGGCCGCTCCCTTGATCCCCAGTTCCGGGAACCCCGCCTTGCCGAAGATCAGCACATAGTCCAGCACCAGGTTGAGAATATTGCACAGGATGTTGACCCACATGACAGGCCAGGTCCTGCCCCTGCCCGTGAAGAACCCCGACAGGGCGGAGGCCGCAATGACCGGGCCGGCACCGAGGCAGAGATAGGAAAAGTAGGTGATCTCGTATTCGATCACCAGGGAATCGTGACCCACAAGGGTGAAGACCGGCCGCGCCAGGGGGATGCACAGCAGCAGGACAAGACCCCCGATGAGAGAAAGGTAGAGACCCTGCCACAGTGCAGGACCGATGCGGTGAAAGGACTGTGCCCCGTAGTACTGGGCCACAAAGGTGTTCACGTAGCTCGCCGCACCGATGAAGAAGCTCATGACGGTGAAGTTGAGGAGACCGGCAGGCATGGCGGCGGCGATGGCCTCGGGAGAGTGCCACGTGAGGAACATCCGGTCGACGAAGTGCTGGACAGCCCATGACCCGGTGCTCAGCACCAGCGGAAAGGCCAGGACCAGGACCTCGCGGTATCCCCCGGGCCCGCTCCACCTGCCGAACGCACCTTCTTTCACCATGAACTCCTGTATTCCTTCAAAAAAATCCGCACTGCCTCAGGCATCACGTGCCCTGCTGGAGTGTTCGACTTAAGAAACCTGTTCCCGCTCAAAACCACGGGCCTTTGTTTCCGTGTTCGGGACACGTGGCTCCCATGATGTCTCACTCTCCGACGGGGAGTCCCTTGTTCCTGTGTTCGAGCACTGCCCCATACCCGTTCCATGCACTGACACCCGAGGGTTATGTCCTGATTCAGGCAGGCATGATCCTAACTAGCCGAAGGTGCATCGTTTGTCAAAGCCTTCGAAACACAACGATCGACCACCACCGGGACAGGGTCAGGAAAGCTGCTGGGTTCATTGCGTCTTGCCACCCTTGGAACTCCTGGGGTATGAAGAGAACCCATCGTGGCTCCCGTGACATCTATAGAACCGGATGCGACGAACAAGACACGACAAGGAGGAAGACACACATGGCACTAAATAAATCAGATGTGGAAAAGGCCCTCGATAACGCGAGAACTGTTCTCCGCGGAGACGGCGGAGATGTGGAACTGGTGAACATCAGCGATGAAGGCATCGTACAGGTCCGGCTCAAAGGTGCGTGCCACGGATGTCCCATGGCCTCCATGACGCTCAAATCCCTCATCGAACGGGTACTCAAGAAAGAACTCCCTGAGATCAAAGAAGTACAAGCCGTGACCTGATGCAGTGCGGTGCCGCTCTCGGGAAAGTTCTCGAGGGCCGGCGCATCAGGTCTTACTGATGACTGCGTTATAAGCTGGACAAATTGTGTGCTCTCAAATGACTTCTGAAGTCATTTACGAAGATGTCCTAATTATGCACTTAGCAGTAACAGGTTCCCTTTGAGTTATGCACTTGGTAGTAACAGGTCCCTTTCGAGAGTTTAACCTGATATCTGGCCACAGCAAGAAGAACCTTATTCCTGCGTGCGCAAATGAATCCTTGACATCTGAATACGTTCTCCATTAACTCCCCGGATACATGGCACAGACACACTCCCCTGGTATGGAACACGTGCACATGATTTCGGTTCCCCTGCCGGGATTTCCCGACCTCATGACGGCAAACATGTATGTCCTGGGTTCGGGGCCGGTGACCCTGATCGACTCGGCACCGAAGTTTCCGGGGTCGCTGAACACGGTTCAGTCTCAGCTTGAATCGTTCGGGTTCACCTTTTCCGACATCGAACGCATCATCATCACACACGGGCACATCGACCATTTCGGCCTGGCCTCGCAGATCAAATCCCTCTCGGGCCATGATGTTCCCTGCTACATCCACGAGGATGATGCCTGGCGGCTTTCCCGTAACTATCTGGAAAGCGGCATGTGGAGCGAGGATTCCGTTACTTTCATCGCGAGCATGGGCATGCCCGAAGAAATCGCTCAGCGGATGAAGCGCCGCTCGGCGTTTTTCAAAAACCTCTGTGATCCCATCGATGATGTTCTTCCCCTGCAGGACGGCGATGTCTTCACCGGAGAGGATTTCGAACTCGTCATCATACACACTCCAGGGCACTCTCCCGGTTCGATCTGTATCTACGAGAAGAGGCGCCGGGTTCTCTTCAGCGGGGACCACATCCTCAAGCACATCACGCCCAATCCCTTCCACGAGGTTCACCGGTCCAGACTGAAAGACCCAACCTACAAAAGCCTGGTATCGTACCTTCAATCGCTGGACAAGCTTTCACAGCTCTGTGTGGAGCGTGTCTTCACCGGTCACGGCGATCCCCTGGACGATCTCCCGGGCCTTCTTGCGAGCTACCGGCAGCACCACGCACAGCGGACACAGGACATCTGGCATGCCCTGGAAAACCGACCCCGTGTGGTATTCGACCTGATCCCCGAGGTGTTTCCCCTTTTGAAGCCGGACGAGGAGTGGCTCGCCGTCTCTGAAATTCTCGTTCACCTGGAGATCCTGATAGACGAAGGCAGGGCTGAACTCTGCGACAGCGGTCCCCCCGCCATGTTCCAGGCCTTGTGAAGGTTGGGGCTACTCCCCGATCACGACCGGGCTGTTCGAATCTGAATATGTTCCGTCACCGAGCTGTCCCCGGGTATTTCCCCCCCAGGAAAAGAGCGTGCCCTGATCGATGGCAAGGGAGTGCTCGCCTCCAGCGGCCAGAGAAACCCACCCGCTGCCGTAAATTCCCCTGGCAGGAGAGGTGCTGTTCACTCCCGTGCCATCGCCGAGCTGTCCGCTTGCATTCGATCCCCACGCCCACAGGGTTCCGTCTTTCCTGATGGCGAGGGTGTGTGAACCACCCGCTTCGATCATCTCCCAGTCGGCTGCACTGCCGATGGGCGTCGGGGTGCTTCTGTTTTCCCTGGGTCCATCACCCAGCACCACAGCGTCTTGTCTTTCTTGAGCCCCATGGTATGGTACCCGCCGGCACTGATGAAGACCCATTCCTTCCCGGAGCCCACCTGAACCGGGGTCGTCCACTGTCTCCACGTACCGATCCCCAGTTGGCCGTCGTTGTTCATGCCCCACGCCCACAGAGTTCCGTCGGTCTTCAGGGCAAGGGTGTGGGATGCTCCTGCACTGACCGCAGACCAGACAACAATCTCCTCGTCCGGTTCCTTGTCGTCGTCATCATCTTTCGCGGCACACCCGACAACCAGGCAACACGTGAGAAGAACACAGAGCCACTGGAGACGAATCGCCATGAGATCCCTCCTCATCAGCTTTTGACTCTCCGGAAACACATCACCACTATTCCCCACCCGATACGCGGCACCATGCATGCATGCAATAACACGGCAAACCCTCCTAGGCTTCAAGGGTCATGTTGTCAATGAGCCTCGTGGGTCCCACTTTTACAGCCAGGGCCATCACCGCCTGGTCCTCGATCATGTCGAGGCATGCAAGGGTCTCGGGATGGACGATCTCCACGTAGTCGATCACGACCTCGGGGGTAGACCTGATCAGTTCGATTGTCTTCTGGCGTATGGCTGCCGTGTCGTGCTCTCCTGCCTTCACGAGTTCCTGCGCCTGGATGAGCACCCTGTTCAACACGGTGGCGTTCCTGCGCTGTTCAGGAGAGAGGTACTTGTTCCGGGAGCTCATGGCAAGGCCGTCGGCTTCTCGGACCGTGGGGTGTGCGATAATCTGCACCCTCATGTTCAGATCATCGACCATCCTCCTGATCACAGCCAGCTGCTGGTAATCCTTTTCACCGAAGACCGCGCAGTCCGGGTCGCAGATGTTGAACAGCTTGGCGCACACCGTGGCAACACCGCGGAAATGGCCCGGCCTGCCTGCCCCGCACAGGCCCTCGGTGATCTGTTCCACGTTGACGTAGGTGGCATAGCCCTGCGGGTACATCTCCTGGACACCGGGGAAAAAGATGCACTCGACACCCACGGATTCCGCGAGCTTCTCGTCCCGTGCGAAATCCCGGGGGTACGTGTCGAGATCTTCATGGGGGCCGAACTGGGTCGGGTTGACGAAGATGCTGATGATCACGTGGTCGGCAAGCGTCCTGCCCCTGCGCATGAGGTCCAGGTGCCCCTCGTGAAGATACCCCATGGTGGGAACCAGGCAGAGGGTTTCACCCATCGCATGGATCTCCCTGACATAGGCCTTCATGTCATGAACGTCGGTAATGACATCCACGGGAGACTCCTAGTCCTTGAAGCAGTACTCTTCCGAGGGGAAGGTTCCGCTGCGTACCTCTCCGGCATAGGCCTCCACCGCATCCCGGATGGTATCGAAGAGTTCGGCATAGCGTTTCACGAACCTGGGTTTGAACTCCTTGGACATGCCCAGCAGATCCTGGATCACGAGGACCTGGCCGTCACAGTGCGGTCCCGCCCCGATGCCGATGGTGGGGATGGTCAGCGCTTCTGTGACCTCCTTCGCCACATCCACAGGAACACATTCGAGGACCAGGGAGAACACCCCTGCATCCTGGAGGGCCAGGGCATTCTCCTTGAGCATCCTGGCGGCGTCCTCTCCCCTGCCCTGCACCTTGAACCCCCCGAAGGCGTGCACGGACTGGGGCGTGAGACCCAGATGACCCATAACAGGGATGTCTGCTCGTACAATGGCCTTGATCTGTTCGAGAACCCGCGTGCCGCCCTCGAGTTTCACGGCCTTGGCCCCTCCTTCCTGAAGGAACCTGCCGGCATTGCGCACCGCATCCGGCACCGAGGTCTGGAACGAGAGAAAGGGCATGTCTCCAACGAGGAATGCTGTTGGTTTCACCCGGGAGACACACTGCGTGTGGTAGACCATCTGGTCCATGGTGACGCCGAGGGTGCTGTCCCCTCCTGCCATGACCATCCCTGCGGAATCACCCACAAGGATGATGTCCACCCCTGCTGCATCAACGATCTTTGCCATGGTGGAGTCGTACGAGGTCACCATGACGATGCGCTGCGTGCCTTTTTTATTCAGGATATCGATGAGTGAGAGTGGCTTTTTCATGAGTCCCTCCTTTGGATTGACACGGGAACAGTGTACTCCGGGCAGGAAAAACTATCAAGGGAAAATCCCCCTGTTTTTACCAGGATTGCATGGGATAACCAGCGGTTATGGTTTTGACAGGGATTCCTTAGCCGCCTCGGGTCACGCGATCTCCTCGCAACCAATCAACGCTGTTGAAAGCCGTACGCGTTTTATACTATGTAGTAACTCGATCGCACACCCGAGCGAAAGGAGTCTCTTACATGAAAAAGCTGTCTTGTGTTCTGATTGTCCTGGTCATGCTGACCGTCACGGGCAGCTTGGATTCATGGATCTGTGCGCAGGACACAAACACCGCTGTTGTCTCCGGGGATACATCCCTTGAACTTACCGTGAACAAAGAACAACCGGAAAGGATCATTTCGTTGGGTGAGAACCTCGGCAGCGGCATTGACAGTCTCACGGGAAAGATGTCCGGTTTTGCAGGCACGTGGGTCGATGCAAAGGCATTCATGGGCATCAGCTGGCTCAAGCTCATCATCTGCTTCTTCCTGCTGCTCCTGGTGGTGATCGCTGAACGCATCATCCACTATTTCTTCGAGCGCAGAATCAAGCAGCGAGGCCCACCCGAAACGGGCACCGACTCGGTGGCCTCGTTCCTTGATGCCCTCAACAAACCCCTTTCCCTGTTTATCCTGGTGTACGGGGCCTTCTGGTCCTTCTCGCCGATTTTCGCGACCTTCAAGACCACCGAGGGTCTCAAGGTGGTGGCCACGGTGGCAAGCAATGCTGCGAGCCTCACGGGCTACGTCGCCATCGCCTGGTTCGCCTACCGTCTCGTGGTATTCCTGGAACAGTATCTCATGAGAAAGGCTGCCAAGACCGACAGCGATCTCGACGACCTCCTGGTCCCCCTGGTGGGAAAGAGTCTGCGCATCTTTGTCGTGGTCCTGACTGCCTCCATCATCATCCACAGCCTCACAGGGCTCAACCTCGGCCCCATGCTCGCATCGCTCGGTATCGGCGGTATTGCCGTGGCCTTTGCAGCCAAGGATTCCATCGCGAACTTCCTGGGGTCGTTGACCATCATCTTCGACAAGCCCTTCAGCGTGGGAGAGCGGATCGTGATCGACAACTACGACGGCGTCGTGGAAGAGGTCGGGTTCCGGAGCACGAGGATTCGCACCTTCGACGGTCACCAGATCTCCATCCCCAACGAGAAGGTGATCAACACCACCCTGGAGAATATCGGCAGACGTCCCTTCATCCGCTGGCGCACCAACATCACCATCACCTATGACACACCCCCCGACAAGGTTGAAAAGGCCGTGGCGATCATCAGGGAGATCCTGGACAACCACGAGGGCATGCACCACGACTACCCCCCGCGGGTCTTCTTCAACGGGTTCAACGACTGGAGCCTGAACATCCAGGTGACCGCCTACTACCACCCGCCTGATTTCTGGACTCATCAGGCCTGGCTCCACAAGACCTGCCTCGCCATCCTCAGGGGCTTCGAAAATGAGGGGATCGACTTTGCCTTCCCGAGCCAGACTGTCTACCTCGCCAACGACGACGAGCGGCAGCTCAAGCTCAGGCTCCTCAGGGGAGACGTCAGCGAGACCCCATCCTGACCCGGGCACCTCACCCCCTGAGTACTGTTTCTGTCCCCGAGGGCCCGAACGCACTGCAACGAGCATCAGGATTCCGCAGGAGAGGTGCGGCGATCATGTATGACACCATGTAGGGGTGTGAAGGGAGCCCCGTGCCGGGACATCCCGGGTTGAACTCGTTGATGAATGGTGCAGGAGTCTTGTTTTTTCCTGCACGATCACCTACTCGACCGACATGAGACGCAAGAAACGATTATGGACCGTGATTCCTGCGGCACTCGCGATCTTCCTGGCGCTGTCTGCGGGGGTATTTCTCGTCTTGGGTAATCGTTCGTTCGCGACAGCAGTGCCGGGTGAGGAGACCGGTCATCAGACCATGAGGCAGATCGCACAGGAAAAACGCCATCACAGCGGGAAGCGCTTCGTGAATCCCTTCAGTCCCGGCAGGCAGGGGAACATGCTTGAGGTTCTGAAGTGGAAGCTCTTTGCAGAAAACGAGTTCAAGGATTCCTACAGGGATGAACGGGTGAGGCCGGTCACCATCGACTGGCAGGAGGTGAAGGATCACGCGAGCGTGAGTGTGACGTTCATCACCCACTCCACGGTGCTCATCAAGGACAACGAGTCCTCCCTCCTCGTCGATCCGGTCCTCTTCGGACTCTTCTGGCCCATCAAGAATTTCACCCCGCTCGAGTTTCCGCTGGACTCCATGCCACAGCCCGACCTCGTCCTCATCACGCACGGACACTACGACCACCTCGACACCCGATCGCTATCGTTGTTCACCGGGGATGCCACCTTCATCTCTCCTCTGGGATACGCCGGGATCTTTCGGGACATGGGCGCCAGATCCTTCCGGGAACTCGACTGGTACGACACGTACTACCATGAAGGCAGGAAAATCACCCTGCTGCCCGCCAACCACTGGACCATGAGAAACCCCATCACCGGGCCCAACACCAAGCTGTGGGGGTCGTACCTGATCAAGACGTCATCGGGCCCCACCATCTTCATCTCGGGAGACACCGCCTACTTCGACAGGTTCGAGGAGATCGGCAGGGAGTTCGACATCGACCTGGCCATCTTCAGCCTCGGCGCATATGAACCCCGCTGGTTCATGAAGAAATCCCACATCGATCCAGAGGACACGGTGAAGGCCTTCCAGGAGCTTAAGGCAAAGAAGCTCATGATCGTCCACTGGGGGACCTTCCGTCTCGGGGACGAGCCGGTGCACCTCCCACCCATTGCCATCAGGCAGGAGATGGAGAAGGCCGGGCTCCTTGACAGGCTCGTGGAAATCAGGCACGGGGAGACCCTCTATTTTGACGAGATGGATTGAACGTGACCCTGGAGCACCGGTGATCACTCCCGGAATTCCCTGCAGTGGGGTGGTTCTTGTCCGCTCCCGGTTTCGCGCTTACAGCCGAGGAACATCAGGCTGTTCCGGAATTCCCTGCTGCGGGGCGGCTCTGATCCGGGCTCCCGGGCAAGGGCCCTCCTGGAACGATCATCCCTCCCCGGTACACATCCTTTTTTTTCATGGGGATATTGTTACATGGGAATGTTTCCGTGCCGCTTTGGATACCTGGGGAGGGTCTTCTTCGTTGCAAGGAAGTTGAGGGAACGGATGAGCACCCGCCTTGTTTCCCTGGGTTCGATGACATCATTGATGAACGGGTTCGACCCCGCCTCACGCATGGGATTGGCATAGCGCTCCTCGTACTCGAGCAGGAGCTGCTGGCGCATTTTCTCCGGGTCTGGGGCGCTTCGAATCATCTCCCCGAAGAACAGTTCCACGGATGCCTTCGCGCCCATGACGCCCAGCTCGGTGGTGGGCCAGTAGAAGAGCATGTCGGTTCCTGACTGGGCAGGAATGACACCCATTCCCAGGTTGCCCCCGCCGTAGGCCTTTCTCATGACCAGGCCGATACGGGGTACGCTCGACTCACAGAGTGCGTAGAGTACCTTTGCCCCGTGACGGATGATCCCCTTGTGCTCCTGATCTCTGCCCGGCAGGTATGCCGAGGTGTCCACAAGCAGAATGATGGGGATGTTGAAGCAGTCACAGAACCGCATGAACCGGGTCTGCTTGTCGGAACTGTCCACGGTGAGGCTGCCAGCGAGACAGGACGGCTGATTCGCCACGATACCCACCACCCTGCCGTCCAGACGGGCAAACCCCACCACCATCTCGGGGGCGAATTCAGGCTTTATCTCGAAAAAATCGCCCGCGTCGACGATGCAGAAAATGGCCTTTCGGATGTCGTATGCCCGCGATGACGATGCTGGAACGATCTCGGTGAGTTCATCGCAGAAACGCTGCGGATCATCCTGGAGATCGTACAGGGGAGGATGCTCATCGGAATTCTGGGGGAGGTAGGTCATGAGCTGGCGGATGCCGTCCAGCAGGTCCTGTTCCGTGTCATAGCGGCCGTCTGCAACTCCCGAGATCCTGCAGTGGACCTCGGCTCCTCCGAGGTCTTCCTTCGAAACCTGCTCTCCCATGACCACATTCACGATTCCCGGGCCGGTGATGAACATGTGGCTCTGCTTGTCCACCATGAAGATAAAGTCGGTCAGCGCCGGGGAATAGACCGATATTCCTGCGCAGCTTCCCATGATGGCCGAGATCTGCGGAACAACCCCCGAAGCCTGGGTATTGGGATAGAAAATCGCGCCCCCGTGTTTTTCAATGGCATCTCCGAACACGCTCCGCGCATTCATGTCAGGGATGCGCGCACCGGGTGAATCGTTGAGGCCGATGAAGGGAACCCGCATGTCGAGGGCCCACTCGATGGTACGGTACATCTTGAATCCATGCATGCCGCCGATGGAACCTCCCTTGACCGTTGCATCCTGCGAGTAGAGACACACAGGCCTGCCGTGGATGGTCCCGTATCCCGCGACGATACCGTCTGCAGCCAATCCCTGATCGTGCCCGATCAGGAGGTTGTGCTCGACGAAGCTGTTATCGTCCAGAAGATAGTCGACCCGCTCCCGCGCGGTCATCCTGCCGGCAGCGTGAACCTTGAGGATCTTGTCCTCTCCTCCCCCCTGCAGACAGGTTTTCTTAACCTCCCTGAGCCGTTCTATCCTCTTCTTGTAGCGCTCATCCATCTGATTGCCTCCCTCTCTTCATCCCGGCCCTGAGGGCACAGCCGGATCACACGATTATTGCAAGGACATCGCCCTTCTTCACGCTCTGTCCTTCGGAGCAGCAGAGCTCCCCCACGACGCCGGTTGCCGGGCTCGTGATGAAGTTCTCCATCTTCATCGCTTCGAGAACCACCACGAGATCACCCTCGTTCACGGGCGAACCCGCTTCGACCTCGTAGCGGATCACCATGCCCGGCATGGGGGCCACGATGGCGACTCGTGCAATGTCCTTTGTCTTTGAAGATTCTTCAGGCCGGCTCACGGGGGCAGCCTCGGGTTCAGCCGGAGCGGAGTTCACTCCACGGGGAGCGGCCATGGTCTGCACAGGACGCCCGGAAGACGCCCGTTTGAATGTCGGCTGAAACCCGCTTCCGGCTCGAGAAGGTGCGACAAGCGGAACGCCGCCGGTCTGCTCGAGGGCGACCTCGAAGCTGTCGCCATCGATGTACACCCTGAAGGTGCTGAGGGTGCTCCCCTTCGGGAATTCCTTCTTTTTCGGTCTTTCCTCCAGGAGACCCGAACGGGCCTTCTTCACGAGTTCTTCCTCGGCCTGTACCTGATCCATGGTCTTTGGCCGCGCCTCTTCGGGGATCTCTTCGTGGCCGTATTTCCACTTGAGAAACCGCTTCCCGGTTGTGGGGTACAGTGCATAGATCAGAACGTCGTCCATGTCCCTGGCAAGATCTTGTGTGTCGCTGCGAGCCTTTTCGAGCTCGGGCTCGAGGACATCCGCCGGCCGCGTCGTGATGGGGGTGTCTCCCCTGGGGTAGTCCTGAAGCGCCTTTTTCCGCACCTCGGGGTCGATGGGTACGGAGGTCTTCCCGTAGAGGCCGTAGCAGAGGTCTTTGACCTGTGCGGTGATCATCTTGTAGCGCTCTTCCGGGGTGTCGAACAGGACATTGTTCACCGTCTGGATGCCCACGATCTGGCTCGTGGGGGTGACCAGGGGAACCTCTCCCAGCTCTTTCCTGACAATGGGGAGCTGCCGGAACACCTCTTCGAGCCGATCGATGGCATCCATCTCTTTGAGCTGATTCACGAGGTTCGAGATCATCCCCCCGGGTGTCTGGTGCAGGAGCACGTTGATGTCGATGATGGAAACTCTCTCATCGAGCAGGTGCCGGTATTTCGGGGTGATTTTTTCCAGGTGTTCGCTGATCAGGGCCAGGGCCTCCAGGTCGAAGCCCGTGTCTCGGTTCGTGTGCTGGAGGGTTGCCACCAAAGGTTCGATGGCGGGGTGCGACGTCCGGTATGCCCAGGGCGAGAGGCAGGTGTCCACGATGTCCACCCCGGCCTCGATTGCCTTGAGCAGCGAGAGATCCGCCATCCCGGAGGTGAAATGGCTGTGCAGGTGAATCGGTGGGGAAACACGTTGTTTCAGGGCGCTCACCAGCGCAAAGGCATCATAGGGAGAGATGAGGCCTGCCATGTCCTTGATGCAGATGGTGTCGGCACCCATGTCTTCGAGTTTGCTCGCCTTGGAGAGGTAGTAGTCGAGGTTGTAGACGTGGCCGCCCATGCGCGGTTCCGTCAGGGAGTAGCAGATGGTGCCCTGAAAGTGTTTTCCGTGGTGCTTGATAACCTCCACGGCGGTTTCAAAATTTCTGAAGTCGTTGAGGGCATCGAACACCCTGAAGATATCGATGCCGTTTTCACAGGCACGCTCCACGAAGGTCCTCGTGACGTCATCAGGGTAGTTCCGGTATCCCACCAGATTCTGACCCCTGAGCAGCATGGACAGGGGTGTTTTCGTGATGTGCTTCTTCAGGGTACGGATTCGTTCCCATGGGTCTTCCGCAAGGTAGCGGTGCATGGTGTCGAAGGTGGCCCCACCCCAGACCTCCATCGAATAAAAACCCACCTCGTCCATGGCGTGCGCAACGGGGAGCAGGTCTTCAGTCCGTGCCCGGGTTGCGAACAGAGACTGGTGTCC
>DSBG01000028.1 GCA_011046135.1 Deltaproteobacteria bacterium | reverse complement strand
GTTATCCCGACTTCGCCGCGCAGGTCTTTGCCGGTGCCGGCATCGTCAGGTTCGAACCCGCCCCTGCTGACGGTGTGGCTCCCAAGGACTACCACGCCACCTCCATCTACCCCGAGTACTTCCACATCAGCCACGGGCACTGGCGTCTCCTGAAGGAATCCCGGATGGACTGCGTGGTTGTGCAGGATCCGAATGGCGAGCTCAGCGTCAGGGAGTTCCGGTATCTGAAGCAGGGGGACAGGGTTGCCTGCGGAAGGCGCGAAAACGGCAAAGACGGCATCTATGTGCACACCGGGGCGTTCGACTTCACGGAGGATACCCGGGAGAAGTTCGCCTTCAGGTCGCGCATCACCCGGGAGACCTCGTTTTCCATCGACTACGACGACCTCTACGATCTCCTGGACTTCGAGCGGGAACACGGATTCATCGTCTGGGTGCTCGGCCCTGCGGTGGTGTTCGACCGTGACGCGCGGGGTGCATTCTCCGAACTCGTCTCCAGGGGCTATGTCCAGGGGCTGCTCGCAGGCAATGCCCTGGCCACCCACGACGCAGAGGCATCGCTCTTCTCCACCGGCCTGGGACAGGACATCTATTCCAAGAAGACCGTGCCCCTCGGGCACTACAACCACCTCGATGCGCTCAATACCATACGCCGCATCGGTTCCTTCAGAGAGGCCATGGAGGAAGGTCTCATCCGGGAGGGGATCATGGTCTCCGTGATCAGCCGAGACATCCCCTTTGTGCTTGCCGGCTCCATCCGCGATGACGGGCCGCTGCCCGAGGTCATTGGTGATGTCTATACGGCACAGGACCGGATGAGGGACATCACGAAGCGGGCAACCACCATCATTGCGCTGGCCACCCAGCTCCACGCCATTGCCACGGGAAACATGGCCCCCTCCTACCGGGTCGAGCCCGACGGGGGTGTCCGACCGGTGTATTTCTACACCGTGGACATGTCGGAATTCGCGGTGAACAAGCTCGCAAACCGCGGATCGCTGACAGCCCGCTCCATTCTCACGAATGTCCAGGACTTCGTGGTCACGGTGGAGAGAGGTCTCCGGAACCGTTCCGGGTGATACAGGCAACAACCTCTATTCACAAAGGATTTCCGTTCCTGCCTGACCTGAAAGGGCGGCTTCGATGGACGCAATGGAGGTGATCAGTGCCCGCTTCCCCTTGCCCGAGAGGAACCGGGAACAGGCCACGACCTTGGGCATCATGGATCCTTCGGGGAACTGGCCTTTGTCGAGGTAGCTCCGGGCATCGGCAAGGGTCAAGGATTTGAGGAAGACCTGATCCGGTGTACCGTAATGAATCGCGACCCCCTGCACATCGGTGGCGATGAGAAAGATATCCACCCCCACTTCCTGGGCGAGCCTGGCGCTCGCAAGATCCTTGTCGATGACCGCATCGACTCCTGAAAACGACCGCCCCTCGCGCACCACGGGGATGCCGCCTCCCCCGCAGCAGATGACGATGAAGTCCAGGTCGATGAGACGCATTATCTCATTCTTCTCCACTATGGTCAGCGGCTCGGGAGATGCCACGACCCTGCGATAGCCTTTCTCGGTGTTCCGAACGGGATAGGGGAGCGTGTGTACCCGTTCCTGTGGGAATACCGGCCCGATGGGCTTGGCAGGATTGAGGAACGCGGGACACCCTTCATCCACCACCACATAGCTGATCAGGCTCACGAGCGGCTTCGCTGTCGCAATCCCCTGCCTCATGAGCTCACTGTCCAGGGTCGACTCGATCATATACCCGATCTGGCCCTGGGTCTGGGCAACGAGAATCTCGAGGGGCATCTTGGGGACATCGTCACAGCACTCCTGCTGCAGGAGCAGGTTGCCGACCTGGGGGCCGTTGCCGTGGGTGATGATGATCCGGTATTCCCGGCAAAGGCGGGCGACCTGGCTGATGGGAACCCTGAGGTTCTCGAACTGTTCCTCTATGGTCCCGATCTGGCCCTTCCGGACCAGGGCGTTGCCGCCCAGGGCCACGAGGAGGGTCGGCTTTTCCGTAGAGTTCATGTGTTCACCGGGCTCACGCCGGCAGCGGGGCGAAGGGTGGCTATCCGCTCCACGAGGGTCTCTTCCAGGGTGGGACGGCCGTGATCCAGGTATTCATAGCGCACCCGAATGACAGGTTTGTTTATGGAGAGCACCCGGGTGAGCTGGATCGGGGTGGCGAAGAGCACCAGGTCGCACTCGGCCCCGTTAATGGTCTCTTCGAGCTCACGGATCTGATGTGCGCTGTATCCCATGGCAGGAAGCAGCGCCCCGATGTGGGGGTACTTCCGGTAGGTTTCCTGCATGGAGCCCACTGCATACGGCCTGGGGTTAACGATCTCCGCAGCCCCGAAGGCCCTCGCTGCGATCATGCCGGCCCCGTAGGACATCTCCCCATGGGTGAGTGTCGGGCCATCTTCAACCACCAGCACCCGTTTCCCGCGGATCCTCTCCGGCTCGGTAACCGTGACCGGGGAGTCTGCGAGCACGACTGCTGCACCGGGGTTGTATTGCTCGATGTTTTCCCTGACCTGTGCGATTCCCGTTGCTGGAGCCGTGTCCACCTTGTTGATGATCGCGATATGGGCCATGCGCATGTTCGTTTCCCCGGGGTAGTAGAGGAGTTCGTGACCGGGACGGTGCGGGTCGAACAGCACGATGTGGATATCGGGCCTGTAGAAGGGGGTGTCGTTGTTCCCCCCGTCCCAGACGATCACGTCGGCCTCGGCTTCGGCCCGCTTCAGGATCTTCCCGTAGTCCACTCCGGCATACACCACGATCTGCTGGTCCACCAGGGGTTCATACTCCTCCCGCTCCTCGATGGTACACCTGTGGAGATCGAAATCCTCGTACGTGGAAAACCGCTGCACCTCCTGGGTCAGGAGATCCCCATAGGGCATGGGGTGCCGGACGACAACGACCCGCTTTCCCATGGCCCTCAGGATCGCGCAGGCCTGGCGTGTGGTCTGCGACTTCCCGCAGCCGGTCCTCACCGCGCACACGGCGATCACGGGCTTCTGTGCACGCAGCATGGTGTACGTGGCCCCGATGATGATGAAGTCAGCGCCCCGGGCCATGGCAATGGACGCCTTGTGCATGAGCTCGATGTGGGGAACATCGCTGTAGGAAAAGGCAACGAGATCGACCCCGTGGCGATCAATGAGCTCTGCGAGCATATTCTCGGGATAGATGGGAATCCCCTCCGGATAGAGACTTCCCGAAAACTCTAGGGGATAGAAGCGCTGCTCGATGGAGGGAATCTGCGCTGCGGTGAATGCCGCCACGTGATACCGGGGGTTGTCCTTGAAGTAGACATTGAAGTTATGGAAATCCCTGCCTGCTGCACCCATGATGACGACGTTTTCCACCATACCTCCTCCTTCCCGCGAGGGAGATGATTCCTTCCAGGCTCCGCGAGATCAGATCACGCGAACCGTGGAAGCCGACTCCTCCTCGGTGCGAGTATCAACCACGATCCCTGCTCCGGCACCCTCCGGCGTCGGCAATGGCCTCCACGTGAACACGATCACACAAGCGTCTTGCCCTGTATTGTAATCCCGGGGCCTCCCCGAGTCCAGAGGATCCCCGCCGTCATGAGTCGCCCGAGCAATCATGATTACACGTTCGAGGTTTTGCGCTATGATGTATGCATCGGGAGAACGTGCATGTCCACCGAGATCGAGTCAAAGCTGATCATTCAATCAGATCATCCCGCATCGGTGATGAAACGAATCACAAACCTGACCGGAATCGGGCCGTACTCCATCCGTGAGAAACATACACAGATCATGCACGATATCTACCTGGACACGCACGACAACCAGATGAGTTTGCGAAAAGAGGCCCTGAGGCTCCGAGAAACAAGGGAAAGCCTTTGGCTCTGCTTCAAACGAGCGGAAACCGTTCATGCGCCCGGCGTCTTCGAGCGCTTCGAACTGGAGCGCCTCTGGTCGCGGCAGAACCTCGAAGAACTCCTTGAAATCGCAGGGCTGAAGCATTCCATCAAGAGGCTTCCCGGGATCATTTCTCGGGATCCCCTCGAGACCCTTGCAGCCCTGAACCTCTGCATCATCCAGGACAGGCAGACCTCGAGAACGCTCCTGATGCTCTCAGACCATACCCGACACGGGCGTTCGATACCTGCGGAAATTGCCCTGGACAGGGTCTCGTACCGAATAGAGGGAGGAACCGTGCTCCACTTCGAAGTGGAGGTGGAGGCATGTGATGACAGCGGTCTCCATCATGTCAGCGCAGTTACACGTCTCCTGAAAAACTACTGTGCGCCAAATCTCGTGCCCTGGAATCACAACAAGCTCATTACGGGGTTTGCCCTTGAACATCTCACCAGAAAAGGTGTCCTTTTTGTACCCAAAGACAGGGTCACGCTCCTTTCCCCGGATGCATACACCACGGTGAACAGCCTCCTGGCTGAACGTGAGCATTGGGATCGTTCATTTTTCTGAACGCATGCCGTCATCAGAAATGCACCTTCAGGAGCCTACAGGAGTTCTTCATGATCCTGCGGGGAAACAGCCCGTCATAAATCGTCCCCCTGCGGGAAGCCTTGTGCATCCTTGACAAACAGGGTGATGCTGGCTATAGACTGCTGAACATCCCCGGCACACTGACATGGACGCACAGACAATTCAACACGGAGGATCTGGTGAATTTCGATCCGAAGAAACATCTGTTCGAGAAGAAGAAACAGTGAAAGGAGCAGAACACGTGAAACCCCATTCATGGTACCGTATGGTCCTTATCCTTACTCTTGTCGTGATGATCACCGCATGCAGCAGGGAGCTTGAGAAAACCTTCACCACCGAGGCCAACACCATCACGATCACAAGCCCCAGCCATGAAGTCCAGGCAATTACCAGAAACGACCTTTCCGGTTCATTTGTGGTGGTGAAGATGGAATCAGTTCTGTTCCCCGAATCCCTCTCCTACATCGATGCGAGCCTGACGTTGATCGGCCTCGAACACGCGACTGCAGAAAAACAACAGGTGATGGAACTGCTCGCTGATGCCGCCAGTGTCGTTCGCACACCGCAGCAGATCAGGCCGCAGCACGTGAGAGTCATTGCATCCAGTGGCCAGGCCTTAAAATCTCTTGAGAAGGTCCGGGATCTCGCAGAAAAAAACCTTCATCCCGTCATCGACATCTCCATGCGGGGAATTCGTGTGATGGAAATACTCTACAACGGCTCGCCGGTGTATCTCACCGGCGATGCTGGAATCCAGTACCTTCTCGACAGGGTTGAGATTCAAGAGAATAACTTCCGGTAGGGATGGTTCCTGATTGGTAAAAACCGTTCCCGGATCTCAAGAGGGCAGGAGATTCACCAGATACCGTACTACCTGCTCACATGTGCCCCGATTCTTCCGGCATGGCATCCTTTGCGAGTTTCATGAGTTCTGTAAAGAGGGTTCTCATGTCCTGAAGTTTGCCCGAAATCAGCATAAAGAGAATTTCAAGACGCATCACCGGATCAAGGGTCGTTCCCATAAGACGGTCAATCTCTTCCTGGGTCGATTTCAGGTGAGGATGCTCGGCGATGAACTTGTCTCTGCGTGCAATGAGCGTCCTGACTTCCTGGGTGTCTCCCATAACAGCGCTGCCTTCACTGAAATGTTCTGAGGTAAACATACGACTCATGGTACTCTCTCCACCCATGCATTTTCGTGGTGCGCCCCTGGGGCACAAGACCTGCAGAGAAGGGAGCAAAGGACATGCCACTAAATACGCACCTATAATCATACCATTAGACATTTCGCCCCTGGTCTCATGGGGAAAAATGGAAACAGTTTTCTCTTTTTTATCCCCTGTTCTTCTCTCCTCTTGAGGAGGGTATCCTGGCCATGTGGTGGTCGGCATTTCTCGAAGTCCGGGCCCTTTCCAAATATCCCTGTACGAACACCCATTTTTTCGGTATGTTATTCCGACGTGTTGCAGGCAAGCATGCCCTTTTTCTCTGAACTCATGACTGAAGAGGAACTCATGGCTTCACACACTGTTCGGCAGGTCATCTCTCATCCCTCATCCCCGGACTCTCTGGGGGCCGGGATACGGAGCTCTGCTGTCGGCTCTCGGGAGCGTTGCATATATGACGTGGTTCATGCCGGAAGTGAATTGCCGTATTCCCACGAGGATTCGGACTCCCTGTGCGTGCACGAGAAGAGCCGACCTGAGGGAATGACAGGGTTGAGGATTCTGACGACATGAAGATCCCCATTTACCAGATCGACGCATTCAGCGGGTGGCTTTTCTCGGGTAATCCTGCAGCGGTTTGTCCGTTGGAGACGTGGCTGAATGATGATCTCATGCTCTCGATTGCCAGGGAAAACAACCTTTCGGAAACCGCGTTTTTTGTCCCTGAAGGACCGGACTTTTCCATCCGCTGGTTCACCCCTGTTTCCGAGGTCGACCTGTGCGGACACGCGACACTCGCTGCTGCATACGTGATCTTCACTGAGCTTGAACCGGCCAGGGCTCACGTTACCTTCTCCTCACCGAGCGGGCCCCTGCACGTCCGACGGCAGGAAGGAATGCTCGCGCTGGATTTCCCCGCCCAAAAACCCGATCCCTGTGTCCCTCCTGATACCCTTCTCCATGCACTGAACAGAACACCCACCCAGGTCCTGTGCGCTGAAGACTATATCCTGGTGTTCGGCGATGAGGATGAGATCCTCGAGCTCAGGCCGGACATGACCCTCCTTTCTCAGGTCGATCTTCGGGGAGTCATCGTGACAGCACCGGGGAAGTGCGTCGATTTCGTGTCACGGTTCTTTGCGCCGCGTCTCGGCATTCCTGAAGACCCGGTGACCGGATCGGCCCACTGTACGCTGATCCCCTACTGGTCGGAAACACTCGGTAAAACAGAGCTCCACGCACTCCAACTCTCCGAGCGAGGAGGGGAACTGTTCTGTCGACACGCTGGCGAGCGGGTCATCATCGCTGGTCACGCCGTGAAATATATGGAGGGGACTCTCCATATCAGAGAATAGCGTGCTTCAATAAATAGGGTTGCACGGGGCAAACAGGGGGACTTCATGCAGACATGGTCTTTAATGGGTGAACGGTATCACAGGCAGGTTCTCTCTCTGAAGGTGTTCCTTGTCGCAGTACTCCTGCTCTGCGTGATGACAAGCGGATGTACAAAGGTCCTCACCCGGCATTTCGCTCAATCCGTCGAAAAAATGCACGGGGAAACCTTCGTGCACGGACTGAACGAGCCGGTCACCGTGAGTCGCGACCGGCTTGGCATTCCCTGTATCGATGCCGCCACCATGGAGGATCTCTCCATTGCCATGGGATATGTCCATGCCAGCGACCGGCTCTCACAGATGACCGGCCTCAAACTCATGGCGCAGGGAAGACTTGCGGAGCTTGCCGGAGACTCTCTCATCGACATCGATGTCTACATGCGCACCTTGAATCTCAAAAAAAAGGCAGCCGATCTCTGGGAAGCGTTGTCCCCTGAAAATCAGTTCCTCATTGCGAGATATTCCGATGGCGTGAATGCGTACCAGAACTCCCACAGAGATCGTCTTCCCCCCGGACTCCGGCTCAGCGGATATGCCCCGGAGCCATGGGAACCCATTGATTCTCTCTGTCTCTTTTTCCTGGTTAACCTGGCTCTCTCCTTTAATCTCCACCAGGAAATCACCATCCTGAGCATTGCCGCCCACATAGGACCGGAGAAGACCGCGTGGCTGCTGCCCATCTACCCGGACGAGCCCATACCCTCTGGTGAAGCCAGGAAGCTCTCCGGGCTCGAACTCGGCTCCATGAGGGGGGATCTCTCCCGCCTCTGGAAAACCCAGGAAACACTCGAGGCCCTTGGTATGGGTCCCGTGGCGGCGTCGAACAACTGGGCCCTATCGAAAGACCGGACCGACCGGGGTGCGAGCATCCTGGCCAACGACACCCATCTGCTCCTCAGCTTTCCCTCCCTGTGGAACATGATACACGTGAAATGTGGCAGCTATCAGGCCGCAGGGATTTCTCTGGCCGGCATTCCCTCCGTTGTCGCCGGGTTCAACGGCCATATCGCCTGGGGAATGACCATGGTCATGGCAGACAATCAGGATCTTTTCCTGGAACAGCTCAAGCTCATCGATGGAGAGCTCCATTACCTGAACCGGGACGCATGGCTTCCGGTACAGGAACGAACAGAGACCTTCAGAATCAGGGGGAAGAAAAAACCCCTGGAGAAAACCATCCGGGAGACCATTCGAGGCCCACTCCTGAACGATGTACTCACGGCACGCCCCAAACACATGGTACAGCCCGGCCCCCTGGATCTTCCCTATGGCATTTCATTTTCCTGGGCAGTTCTCGGGAACAGTGATGAGACGATTAATTCCTTTTTCTCCCTGAGCAGAGCACGCTCAGTGGAAGAGGCCTTTCAGCATGTCCCCCGCATCAGAACGATCGCCCTGAACATGGTCTTTGCCGACCGTGACAGTATCGCCTGGCAGGTAACGGGGCTCTTTCCTGTCCGCAAAGCCGGACGAGGCCTCGTACCTTCCCCCGGCTGGACAGGAGACTACGACTGGACAGGGTTCCTCGACAGCGCATCACACCCCTACAGCCTGAACCCACCGAAAGGATACATCGCAACCGCAAATCACCGCACTGTCCCGAGTGATTTTCCCCATACCCTTTCTTCTTCATGGTACTGGCCCGAACGCCATGAGCGGATCGAACAACTCATCGAGGCAACGGAGTTCCACACCAGGGAATCAGTCATGGCAATGCAGCTCGACGTACAATCTGCCTATACCGTCAAACTCAAAGAGGTCCTCTTTGAGAGTCCCCTTGCCTCCAGGATCGACGAAGAGATCATGAGCTGGAACGATCATGGCAGGCAGACACAGGCACTCAGGGCCTTGGAGATACTCAGGGAATTCGACGGCGTCATGCACACGGAATCCTTGGGGGCAGCACTCATGGGTGCCTTCTATACCAGTGTGACCCGTGCCATCTTTCTCGATGAGCTCGGACCGGAAACGTCTCCTGCCTGGCAATCCTTCCTTGTCCTGAACAACATCTGCTACTCCCCGACCAGCGACCATCTCACGGTTCGCGGAGACGAGAGCCCCTTCTGGAACGACATCTCGACACCTGAACCAGACACCAAGGCGCAGATCATCGCACGCTCCCTTGCAGAAGCAACCCGTATGCTGGAAGAAACATTCGGGAAGGATTCAGAAAAATGGCAGTGGGGCAAGCTGCACACCTACTCCTTTGAGACGGATTCCTCCAAGATGGTTCACCATCTGGGGATACTCGAGAGGTTCCTGTTTTCTCTTTTCTCCCCCTTCTTCAACCGCGGCCCCTTCCCTGCACCGGGTGACCACACCACACTGAATGTGTCCGCGTACCACATGGGGCATGATTTCGACACCTGGCTCATCCCGGCCATGCGCATGATCGTCGATTTCGGCCTCGATGAACCCCTGGTGTGCATAAACAGTTCCGGTCAGTCCGACAATCCGGCAAGCCCCCACTACGACGATGGCATCGAGGCGTGGCTGGCGGGAACCTACCAGAGCTTCCCGTTTCAGCAATCCAACAGAGAGACGCACTACACCCGGGTTCTGACCCTCAGGCCCCTCGAAATTATGGAGCAATGAATGCTCATTGACATTGACAAGAACGGCCCAGCTTTGGCTATAGTGTTTTCATCAGGAGATTGTAAGGCGAGCTATTTCAGGAAAGGAGCACTTCCATGATACACAAGAACGTCATCACGGATTTCTGCACACGGGAATACATTCCCCAGATTCATCAGAGCGCATTCATTCATCCCCTCTCAGCTGTCATCGGGCACACATTCATTGGAAAACGGGTCATGGTGTGTCCCTTTGCCTCTGTTCGAGGAGACGAAGGTCAACCGATCTCTATCGGTGATGAATCCAATGTCCAGGACGGCGTCATCATCCATGCCCTTGAGACCGAGCACAACGGCAAACCGGTGGAGACAAACCTCGTGGTTCATAAAGCGAAAAAGTACGCGGTCTACGTGGGGAAACGGGTATCCCTTGCGCACCAGGTTCAGATCCATGGTCCGGCATACGTGGGGGACGACAGCTTTATCGGTATGCAGACCCTCGTGTTCCGCTCGAAGGTGGGAAGCAGTTGTGTCATCGAACCCGGGTGCATCCTCATGGGAGTGAGCGTGCCCGATGGCAGATACGTGAGCGCGGGATCAGTTTTGAGGTCTCAGAAGGACGCTGATGCACTCCCGGAGATCACGGATTCCTATCCACTCAAAGACCTGAACAAGGGTGTCGTCCATGTAAACACATCCCTTGCCGACGGCTACAACAGGATAAACATCTCCTAACGGTGATGAAAGGAACCTCAAACAGCACCGTGAATCTCGCATCCATCGCCCTCGAGGTTCCCCGGGTCCTCCTTCCCAGGCAGGGAACCGATCTTACCCGCTGGTCCGTCATTGCCTGTGATCAGTACACGTCCCAGCCCGGTTACTGGGATGCGGTGAAACGCTTTGTCGGGGAAGCTCCTTCCACCCTGAACCTGATCCTTCCTGAATCGCATCTTGATTCCATTGACCGGGGTGAGATGGCAGACCGGATCAGCGCCACCATGGCCTCGTATCAGCGCGACGGACTCCTTGTGGAGCAGGAGCGGGGATTCGTCCTGGTTGACCGGGAGACTCCCCATGCCAGATCCAGGAAAGGACTCATCGTCTCCCTGGACCTCGAACACTACGAGTACGCCCGGGGAGCGAAAAGCCTCATCCGTGCAACAGAGGGAACCGTCCTTGACAGGCTTCCGGCTCGTATCGATATCCGCCGCCGTGCGCCCCTCGAGGTGAGCCACATCATGGCGCTGATCGATGACCCTGACAAAACCGTCATCGAACCGCTCTTTTCCAGGGAACTCGAGAAGCTCTACGATTTCGATCTCATGATGAACAGCGGCCGCCTGAAGGGTTACGCCATCAGAGACAGCCGGACTCTCGCCGAGATCGCGCACCGTATTACAAGACTGACAGACCCGACAAGGTATCAGGAGAAGTATCAAACACCTGATACAGATATCTTGCTCTATGCCGTGGGTGACGGGAATCATTCCCTTGCAACGGCGAAACTCCTCTGGGAAGAGCTCAAGGCAGCCGCTTCAGACAAGTCAGCCATCATGCGCCATCCCGCCAGATACCCGCTTGTTGAAATCGTGAATCTGCACGATGAAGGTCTCGTCTTTGAACCCATCCACCGGGTGGTATTCTCCGTATCCCCCGGAAAACTGCTCCATGACTTTGCATCCATATCTCGAGAGCAGGGCTCCCCGTTCACCTTCGTCCCCAGCAGCGACCCGCTCAAAGACCTCGAGACCGTGTCCCGGCAAAAAAACTCCCACTGCTTTCCCTGCATCTCCAGCGAAATCAGCGGGATCGCGCTCGTGTCAAATCCGACAAAAAAACTCGATGTTGCCACCCTCCAGTCATTCCTCGACACGTTCATAGAGAACACCCCGGGAGCGAGGATAGACTATATCCACGGTGATGATGCCCTGCGCGAACTCACATCACAGCCGATGAGCATGGGATTCTTCCTCAACGCACTCCCAAAGCACGAGTTCTTCCACACCATCATTCATGACGGAGAATTTCCCAGAAAAACCTTCTCCCTGGGCACTGCCGAGGAAAAACGGTTTTACCTGGAGTGCAGGGCCATATCCCCCTGAGGGAGACCCCGGGCCTTGGAAACATCATACCTAAGAACCTCCTTTCGGTGAAGGAAAGCGTATAGGCTCAGACCGCCATTGATCTCCCAGTGTCGAACATGCTATCTGTGAAGCTGTGATCACATCCGACATCTGGCAAGCAAAGGAACTCCGCCTTCTCATCATGGCGGCCAGCCTCGTGATCATCATTGCCGGCATGAAGGCGGCCTCTGGTCTCCTCGTTCCGTTCTTCCTCGCCGCACTGATATCGGTCATGACCATCAGCCCGTTTCTGTGGCTGCGCGCAAAAGGGCTTCCCTCACTTCTGGCCATTTTCCTCGTCATCGCAGCGGTGGTCATCATCGCTGGCAGCATCGGGGCATACATTGGCGTCTCCCTGAACAACTTCATCGAGGCGCTCCCCAGCTACCAGGACCGCCTTCGCAGTGAACTCGGCACAGTCCTGGTTTGGTTTGAAGCCCGGGGATTCAAGGTGTCCGAGAGGTATTTCTTCGAGCTCCTGAATCCCGGCGTTGCCATGGATGTCGTGGCGAACATCCTCAAGGGGCTCTCCAGTGTCCTTACCTACACGCTGCTGATCCTGTTCACGGTTGTGTTCATCCTGCTCGAGGCATCAAGTCTGCCCATCAAGCTGCATGCGGCAACCAGCGATCCGGCTTCTTCCCTTGCCACGCTGGAGAAGATCTTTACCAGCGTGAGACGCTACCTGGTTCTGAAGACCTGGATCAGCCTCGCTACGGGAGTTACCGTCTCCATCTGGCTCATTGTCCTTGACCGCAACTATCCCCTCCTGTGGGGGTTCGTAGCTTTTCTCCTCAACTTCGTGCCGAACATCGGTTCGCTCATCGCGGCAATCCCCCCCATTCTCCTCGCACTGATCAATACCGGACCCCTTGCATCCATGCTGGTGGGCCTTGGGTATCTCGTCATCAACGTATCGTGTGGAAACCTGATCGAGCCGCGCGTCTTGGGAAAGGGTCTCGGGCTGTCCCCCCTGGTGGTCTTCCTGTCCCTGGTCTTCTGGGGCTGGATTCTCGGACCCGTGGGTATGTTACTGTCCGTTCCGCTGACCATGATCGTGAAGATCTCCCTGGAAATGTTCGAGAGCACCCACTGGCTGGCAATCCTCCTGGGGTCCAGTGCATCGGCAGAGGCCGCAATCAAAGAACGGGAACGCCCTTCCGGCCGGCAAGCAGGGGAGCCTGGCCCCTCTCACGCGGGTCACGAGGAATTTCCCTCGTGAGCGCGGGTAGCAGCGAGGGTTTCGTGAACAGCACAGCACCCTACCCCCTCTTCAGGGTGGCGAGAATGAGCCTCATCCCCCTTCTCATTGCCTCGCTGATGATTCTGCTTCCAGGCGTCTCGGGACATAGCCTTGCCCAGACGACCATCTCCTCCCGGGTGAAGGACTCCACACAGGTGCTCGACGAGATCATGTCAGCCCCCCAGACGAGAATACCCCCTTCGCTTCTCCAGACATCCCATGCCATCGCCGTTATCCCGAATGTGTTCAAAATCGGCTTCATTCTCGGGGGGAGAACCGGCAGGGGTATCCTCATCGTCAAAGATGAACAGAGGAACTGGGCTGGACCTGTCTTCGTAACCCTCAGGGGAACGAGCATTGGTATTCAGTCCGGGGTGATGCTCTCGGATGTGGTCCTTATATTCAAGAGAAGTGCGAGCCTGGAGGCTCTCTCGTCACAAAGCCTCATCTTCGGGGCCGATGCATCGATCATGGCCGGCCCCTTGAGTTTCCAGGTGGATGAAATGACCGATCCGCTCCTCCCTTCGGAGATCTACTCATACTCCCGGGGACTGGGGCTCTTTGTCGGCGTTTCGCTGCAGGGGGCTTCCCTGGAGTTGGATCTCAGGAGAACAGCGGCCTTCTATGGCATCGACGATCTCTCCCTGTCGGATGTTCTCAGCGGCAGAATAACGGAGCTTCCCCCCGAGGCCCAGGGCTTCCTGCACACCCTGGCCGAACACTCGAAACCGAGAACTCGGTGAGCAGCCGGGAAGGAAGACCTACCGGGATCTACCAAAGAGATGAAGCGTGTTCTATCGTGAGCGGTTTCTCCATCCAGCACCGGGGAGCTTCGCACCGTGCTCGGTGAATTACGGGGATGTGTCCGGCGTGAGCGTGCAGATGGTCAGTGGGACAATACCGCGCCTTGCATGGTCCGGGAGAGGAGCTGTGTTGCCGTGGAAAGGTCTTCCTCGTCAATTCCCGCATTGAACAGGAAGGTCCTGTAGAGCAGTCGGGAGCCCAGTTCGATGCCGGCAATGCCATCGGCACCCATCTGTCTTGCCAGTTCGAAAACACCCCCTGAACTTCTGCTGATACGGCCCTCTTCCAGCACGACCACCCTGTCGGCTGTCTCCAGATCATCGATCCGGTGCGAAATGTGAATAATGGTTTTCCCCAGGGAGGCATTGAGTTCGCGGATCGTTTCCAGAACAGTTCTGCGGCTCAGGGGATCAAGCATCACGGTTCCTTCGTCCAGAACAAGGACATCGACATCCAGTGCCAGCTGGCCAGCAAAGGCGATCTTCGCGAGTTGTCCCCCGGACAGGGACGAAATGAGGGCATCTCTGAGGTGAGAACAATGAATCACATCCAGGGCATACTCGATTCGTGACGTGATCTCAGGGATGGAGAGGCCCATATTTTCTGGACCGAAGGCTATGTCTTCTCCCACGACAAGGCTCACAACCTGGTTGGCGGGATTGGACAGGACAAGGCCGGTTCTCAGCTCATGGGTGTCGATCGTTCCGCTGCATGGCGAGAAGATCCCTGCGATGAGATAGGCGAGTGTGGTCTTTCCGGATCCGTTGGAACCCACGATTCCGCAGTAGGATCCCTGTAAGACGTCGAGGTCAAGTTCTTCAAGAACCCGCCGCTGCCCGTAGGAAAAGCTGACCCCCGTGATGGTAACTGCAGACGGCCTGGCTGTTTCTGTCAAGCTTTCTTCTCAGGAGAGACCGTTTTCGTAGACTCAACCCATTCGATCAGCGCTGTCGAGGCTCCATCACCCTTTCTCGTTCGGTACTTGATGATCCTGGTATAGCCTCCGTTTCTTCCCTGAAACCGCGGGCCGAGTTCCTTGAAGAGCTTTCCAAGCGCCTCCTTGGTTCGCACATATCGTGCTGCGCGCCTGATGGATGCGAGATCGCCCTTCTTGCCCAGCGTGATCATCCGCTCCGCAATTCTCCTGAGTTCTTTTGCCTTTGCCTCGGTGGTCTCGATCTTATCGTGGAGGATCAGCGATGTCACAAGGTTCTTCAGAAGTGCTACCCTGTGATCCGATGTCCGCCCGAGTTTTCTTCCTGCGATCTGATGATACATCGTTCTGCTCCGATACCGATCTCTATTTGCTCTCTTCCTCTTCCATTTTCTTCCTTCGGGCCTCGATCTCATCCGGTGAAGGCAGATCGATCAGTTTCATCCCGATATGAAGCCCCATCTTTGCCAGCTTCTCCTTGATCTCCTCCAACGACTTCCTGCCGAAGTTCTTGGTCTTGAGGAGTTCCTGTTCAGACTTCTGCACGAGTTCGTAGATGTATGCCATGTTCGCATTCTTCAGGCAATTGGCGGAACGGACTGAGAGCTCAAGTTCCTCCACCGTTCTGAAGAGATTGTTGTTCAGTTCCTTATCTTCCTCTTCGTCCAGTGCTTCCTGCTCGATTTCATTCTCCTGGAAGTTGATGAAGGTGTCCATGTATTCCTTCTGGATCTTGGCAGCATACGCCAATGCATCGTCCGGCTTCACCACGCCGTTGGTCCAAATTTCCAGAGAGAGCCTGTCATAGTCTGTCCTGCGTCCGACAATGGTGGGGGTCACGTTGAACGACACCCTGCGCACCGGCGAGAAAATTGCATCGATGGCGATCCACTCATGAGAATCGATCTTTTCCTTGTTGATCTCGGCTGGCACGTACCCCCTTCCCCAGTCGACCTTGAGCTCCATCTTGATGGTCATGCTATCCTCAATCGTGGCAATCGGCTGTTCGGGATTGATGATGTCGATCTTGCCCCCGGTATCGATATCTCCAGCAAAAACACTGCACGGACCCTTCTTCTCGAGCTTCAAGGTCTGGGGTTTATCCGTATGCATCTTCAGCACGACCTTCTTGAGATTGAGAATGATATCGGTGACATCTTCATAGATGCCCGAGATGCTGGAAAATTCGTGCAGAACCCCCAGCGCCTCATCAAACCTCACGCCAATGATTGCAGAGCCGTAAATGGAAGAAAGGAGAATCCTCCTCAGCGAGTTGCCAATAGTGACGCCGAAGCCGCGATCCAGTGGCTGGGCATTGAACCGACCATAGGTGTCGGTAAAGGTATCCTCCACTATTTCCAACTTGCCGGGCTTAATTATCTCTTTCCAATTTTTATCAATCATCCCTTACCCTTGCCTTAGCGTTATTTTGAGTAGTACTCAACAATGAGTGTTTCCTGGATCGACATGGACATGTCTTTTCTCTCGGGCAGCGCCTTCACATGCCCTTTCATGGCCTCGCGATCAACCTCGAGCCAGTCTAACGTTCCCCTCTGCTCCCGGTTTTCAAGGGCCTGATTGATGATATCAAGTTTCCTGCTCTTCTCCTTGATTTCGACATGATCCCCCACGTTCACCAGAACCGAGGGGATATCGGTCTTATGTCCGTTTACAATGATATGTCCGTGGGTGATGAGCTGTCTGGCCTGGGCCCGGGATGCAGCAAAACCGAGTCGGTAAACGATATTATCGAGCCTCCTCTCGAGGAGTGAGAGCATGTAGTCGCCGGTGACCCCCTTGCGGCGTTTCGCAAGCTGGTAGTATCTCCTGAGCTGCTTTTCCGAGACGCCATAACTGTACCTGACCTTCTGCTTCTCACGCAGCTGTATCCGGTATTCACTGGTGCGGATTCTCCCCTGACCATGCTGGCCGGGAGGATAATCCCGCTGCTCCATGGCGCACTTGTCAGTAAAGCACCTCTCTCCCTTGAGAAAGAGCTTCATTCCCTCTCTGCGACAGATTTTACAGACAGCTCCTACATACCTTGACAAGACTCTTCCTCCTTTGCCTTATACCCTTCTTCTCTTCGGGGGCCTGCACCCGTTGTGCGGGATCGGTGTCACATCCTTGATTCCGGTAATCCGGATGCCACTCGCATTTATTGCACGCAGGGCAGACTCTCTGCCGCTTCCGGGACCCTTGATGTACGCAAACGCGCTCCTGAGCCCCTGCTCCTGAGCCTTCTTGCACGCCTCCTGGGCTGCAATCTGGGCTGCGAATGGCGTTGATTTTCTCGACCCCTTGAATCCATGAGAGCCAGCCGATGACCACGCTATCGTATTTCCCTGGGGATCAGCTATGGTGATGATGGTATTGTTGAAGGTTGCCTGGATATGGACCACACCCTCGGGAATATCCTTCTTGACTTTCTTTTTACCACCCTTCTGTCTGGGTTTCGCCATCTGTATGCTCCCTTACGTACCCTTATTTCTTCTTCCCGACTACGACCCGTCTCGGGCCTTTGCGGGTTCGTGCATTGTTGTGGGTATGCTGCCCTCGGACAGGCAGACCCTTCCGGTGTCTGATGCCCCGGTATGAAGCGATATCCATGAGTCTCCGGATATTCATTGTGGTTTCACGTCTGAGATCACCTTCAACAATGATGTTCTTATCAATGTAGTCTCTGATACCCGCGATCTCCTGTTCGCTGAGATCGTCTGACTTCGTGGACGGATCAATGTCCAGCGCAGAGAGAATCTCTGTTGCCTGCGTCCTTCCGATGCCATAGATATAGGTCAATGCGATCTCGATACGCTTGTTCCGTGGTAAATCGATTCCTGCAATCCTTGCCACGTACGTGTCTCCTTACCCTTGTCTCTGGTTATGCCGCGGATTCTCGCAAATTACCCTGATTACACCATGCCTCTTGATAATCTTGCATTTTCTGCAGCGCCTCTTGACCGATGCATTCACTTTCATCTCTGCCTCATCTTATTTTGATCTGTACACGATCCTGCCCTTGGTAAGGTCGTAGGGAGAAATCTCCACTTGCACCTTGTCTCCGGGAAGTATCCTAATATAGTGCATTCTCATCTTGCCAGAAATGTGTGCCAGGATCTGGTGTCCATTTGCCAGTTCAACCTTAAACATCGCATTCGGAAGAGGTTCTATAACAATGCCCTCAGTTTCAATGACGTCTTTCGCCATACGTCCCTTATGCCCCGATGGCATCCCTGATCGCTTTCTGTACCTGCTCCATGCTCCCTGTTCCGTCGATTGTCCTCACGATACCCTTCCCGGAATAGTACGTGATCAATGGTGAGGTCTGAGCATGGTAGGTCTTCAGTCTCTGCCGAATCGTTTCTTCCTTGTCGTCGTCCCGCTGGTAGAGCTCTCCGCCGCACTTGTCGCACACGCCTTCCTTCTTCGGCGGATCGTATTCGATATGGTGCATGTAGTTGCATCCCCTGCACGTCCTGCGGCCCGTGAGCCTGTTCACCAGGTAATCATCGGGCACTTCGATGACCACCACATGATCGAGCGTGGTGCCCATCTTGTCGAGGATTCCATCCAGGGCTCGTGCCTGCTCCTGAGTCCGCGGGAAACCATCAAGGACAAATCCCCCTGCACAGTCCGGCTTGCCGAATCGCTCTTCAACGACACCGATGACAACATCATCGGGAACCAGAACCCCTTTGTCCATATATTCCTTCGCCTTGAGACCCATGGGGGTGCCTTCCTTGACAGCTGCCCTGAACATATCCCCTGTGGAGATCTGAGGAACACCCAATCGGTCGATCATTCGCTTCGCCTGCGTTCCCTTGCCTGCCCCTGGTGGTCCGATCAGTATTATTTTCATTCTTTCCCCCTAAAAAGTTTAACGTCTGCCTTTTATCTTGCCGCTTTTCATGAGTCCATCATACTGTCGTGCAATCAGGTGCGATTCGATCTGGCTCATGGTGTCCAGGGAAACGCCAATGACAATCAGCAGGGATGTTCCGCCGAAGTAGAACGGCACATTCGCCTCCGCAATGAGAAACATGGGCAATACGCACACAACGCACAGATAGATCGCTCCGACGAAGGTGAGCCGTGAGAGCACCCTGTCCAGGTATTCCGATGTCGCCTTGCCCGGTCTGATCCCCGGGACATACCCACCGTGTTTTTTGAGATTGTCGGCCACATCAATGGGGTTGAACACGACGGCGGTGTAGAAATAGGTGAAAAAGATAATAGCAATGACAAAAATCAAGTTGTAGAGCAGGCTGGTCGGGTTCATGGCATCTGCAGCAGCTCTCATGAACGCAACATCCGGGAAGAACTGCGCGATTGTTGCAGGAAACACGATTATGGAGGATGCAAAGATCGGCGGGATAACCCCTGAGACATTGATTTTCAGCGGGAGGTGCGTGCTCTGCCCCCCGTAGACTTTTCTCCCGCGTATCTGCTTTGGGTACTGGATGGGAATTCTCCGCTGGGCTGTTTCCATGAACACGATCCCTGCGAGTACGGCAAGCATGAAGACCAGCAGCACCACCAGGGCGAGGATGGGGAGTTCACCGGTCCTGGTGAGCCTGACCGTGTTGTACACCGCGACGGGAAGCATCGCAACGATCCCGGCAAAGATGATAAGCGAGATCCCGTTGCCGATTCCCCGCTCTGTTATCTGTTCACCAAGCCACATGAGAAAACATGTCCCGGTGGTCATGGTAATCATCGCGGTAAGCCTGAATCCCCAGCCCGGCATCAGGACGACAGGTTCTCCGGCAGGACCCGCCATCTGCTCGACGCCGAAGGCCATGAAATAGCTCTGAACCAGGCAGAGCACGACCGTGCCGTACCGCGTGTACTGGGTCAGTTTCTGCCTGCCGGCAGCCCCTTCTTTCTTGAGCTGCTCAAAGGTCGGGTGAATCATGCCGAGCAGCTGAACGATGATGGATGCGCTGATGTAGGGCATTATGCCGAGTGCGAATATGGACAGGCTTCTCAGCCCTCCTCCGGCGAACATATCAAACAATCCAAGCAGGGTGCCCCGCTGCTGATCGAACCATTCAGCCATGATGACAGAATCGATCCCGGGAGTCGGGATGTGGATTCCGATCCGATAGATGAACAGCATGAACAGCGTGAACAGTATCCGCTTCTGTAATTCCGGGACCTTGCCGATATTGTCGAATCCGTATGCCACGTAGTTCCCCTTATACTGCCTCGAAGGTTCCCCCTGCCTTGACGATCTTGTCAATGGCAGCCTGGCTCGCCTTGTTGAGACGAACCGATAGGGGGACATCAATTTCACCCTTGGCCAGGAGTTTCACTAAAACGACAGCCGAGGAGATCTTTCCTTTTTCTCTCAGGGTCTTGTAATCTATGACGCTGTTTGCTTCAAAATCGCGGAGATCGGCAAGGTTGATCACCCCATACTCTTTTCGGAAAGGATTCTTGAATCCCCGTTTCGGAAGACGCCGGTAAATGGGCATCTGCCCACCTTCAAAATAGGGAGGAACAGCCCCCCCGGACCGTGCCTTCTGTCCTTTTGCTCCCCTTCCTGAGGTATTCCCGTGGCCTGAGGCGTTGCCTCTCCCCACCCTCTTGCTTTTCTTGCGTGAGCCGGGAGCTGGTTTCAAGTTTGACAGATTCAGCATACCATTACACCTCCTCCCAGGTGAGCAGATGTGGCACCTTTCTGATGGCGCCACGAACGGCCTCGTTCGCGGGCAGGATCCTGGATCTGCCGCGACGCTTCAGACCGAGAGCCTGTACAACTGCTCTCTGTTTCTCGGTACAGCCGCTAAGTGATCGATAGAGTGTAATCTTTATGTTCTCAGCCACGAGTTATACCCTCTTCTCTGATTCAGGCCCTCTGCTCAAAGAAATGCCACGTTTGGCTTCCACGTGCTGGACCGTCTCCATCCTTGCCAGGGCGTCGAAGGTCGCACGAATGACATTGTTGTGGTTTCTTGAGCCGAGCGTCTTTGCCACCACGTTATGATACCCTGCAGCCTCCATGACCGCACGAACAGCATTGCCCGCGATGATCCCGGATCCCGGTGCTGCGGGCTTCACAATGACCCGGGATGAACCGAACTCCCCGGTGATGGGGTGGGGCACCGTCCCGTGGATGATGGGGACATCCACCATGGCCTTCTTCGCAACCTCATAGCCCTTCCGGATACAGACGGCCACTTCCTTTGCCTTTCCGATTCCATGGCCGACCTTCCCATTGCCGTCTCCCACGACGACAAGTGCGCTGAAGCGGAACCTCTTGCCTCCCTTGACAACCTTGGCTACCCGATTGATGTAAACAACCTTGTCAATTAACTGCTCTGTGTCATCAAGCTGTTGAAATCTTGCCAACGCTCATCTCCTTGTCTAAAACTGTAATCCGCCGAGGCGAACAGCATCTGAAAGGGCCTTGACTTTTCCGTGATACCGATACCCGCTCCTGTCGAATACCACCTTCTCGATGCCTTTCTCGAGGGCCTTCTTCGCAAGGAGGGCACCCACTTCTCGTGCGGTCTCAATCGTGTATCCCTTGATTTTATCTCTCAACTCGGGACTCATACTGGAGGCGCTCACCAGGGTAATGCCCTTCGTATCATCGATTATCTGGCTGTAGATGTGCCGGTTCCCCCGATAGACACTGAGCCTCAGCCTTTCGGGAGTGCCGGTTATCTTGGTTCGGACCCGCTTTTTCCTCAGTTGCCAGGATTCTTTCACACTCTTCCTGCTCACAGATTCACTCCTTGCTCGACAAATACCTTAGCCTTTGGCTGCACTCTTGCCCGGCTTGAGTCGTACGACCTCTTCGGCATACCGGATCCCCTTGCCCTTGTATGCATCAGGTTTTCTGGTTTTCCTGATGCGGGCTGCAACGTCACCGAGGAGTTCCTTGTCTATCCCGGAGAGTTCGATCAGCCCGTCCTTGGAAACACTCGCCTGAATTCCTTCGGGCAGGCGAAATTCCACGGGGTGAGAGTATCCCAGATTGAGAATCAGCATGTCACCACTGGCCTCGCCCCGATATCCCACACCGACGATTCTCAATTGCCTGGTAAATCCCGCAGACACACCGACGACCATGTTGTTGACCAAGGTACGCATAAGACCATGGAATGCCCTGGTCTGTCTCTGTTCATCCCTGGGAAGGAGAATCAATTCATCACCGGAGACCTTTACGTCGATATTCCCGACCCGCTTCCTGGTGAGCTCTCCCTTGGGGCCCTTCACGGTGATCGCTTCTTCCGTTATATTCACGGCAACACCCTTGGGGATTTCCACGGGTTGTTTACCAATTCTTGACATCGACATCTTCTTGGCTCCTTACCAGACCTTGATCAGCACTTCTCCGCCGAGCTTCCCGGCCTTGGCCTTCTGTCCGGTCATGATGCCCTTTGAGGTGCTCATGACCGCGATCCCAAGCCCTCTTCTGATGAGCGGTATTTCGTCTGCTCCTCTGTACACTCTCCTGCCAGGTCTCGAAACACGCTGGATCCCGGTGATGACATGCCGGGAGTTGAGATATTTCAGGTTCAGCCTGAGGATACCCTGTTTTCCGTCTTCGATGACCTTGTATCCCTTGATATACCCTTCTTTCAGGAGAATGTCGGCGATATTCATCTTCATCTTCGAGGCAGGAATATCCACGCTCTCCTTCATCGCATGGGCTGCATTCCGCAGTCTGGTTATCATGTCCGCAATAGGATCGGTATGCACGGTTTTCCCCCTCTTACCAGCTTGATTTCTTCACGCCCGGGATCTCGCCTCTCATGGCGTATGTCCTCAGACAAATCCTGCAGATTCCAAACTTACGGTAGTATCCACGGGGTCTTCCACAGATCGCGCACCGATTGTACTGCCTCACCGCAAATTTTTGTGGCCTCTTCTGCTTCGCTATCAATGATTTCTTTGCCATGATGTCCTCTTCCTACCTCCTGAACGGCATACCAAATGAACTGAGCAGGCTCCTGCTTTCATCGTCAGTGGCCGCAGTGGTAACAATGCTTATATTCATCCCCCGGATCTTGTCAATCGAGTCGTAATCGATCTCCGGGAACACGGATTGATCGTTCATACCGAGGGTATAGTTTCCCCTGCCGTCAAATCCCTTGGGAGAGATCCCTCGAAAATCTCTCACGCGGGGAAGAACCGCATTGATGAGTCGGTCGAGAAATTCATACATCCGGTTGCCCCTGAGGGTCACGGTGCACCCTATGGGCATTCCCTCCCTGAGCTTGAAGGCTGCAATGGATTTGCGTGCCCGCGTGACGACCGGCTTCTGCCCGGAGATGCGCGCAAGTTCTTCAACGGCTTTATCGATGATCTTGATATCCTGAACCGCTTCTCCCAGCCCCATATTGATGACGATCTTTTCGATCTTCGGGACCTGGTATTTGTTCTTGTACCCGAATTCCTTGGTCAGATTCGGGACGATTTCCTTGTTGTAGTGTTCTTTGATCCTCGCCATAGCCATCCTCACCGATCCAGTTCTTCACCACATCGTCTGCAGACCCTCACCTTCTTGCCGTCATCGTGAAACTTGATCCCTGTCCGGACGCCTTTATTGCACTTGGGACACACGATGGCAAGGTTTGAGGTGTGAATACTCGACTCTTTCTCAACAATTCCCCCCTGGGAGGTCTGGGTAGGTTTCTGGTGCTTCTTGACAATATTTACCCGCTCCACGAGGATCCTGTCCTTTTTATTGAGTACCCTGATGACCTTGCCTTGCTTGTCCCGGTTCTTCCCGGCAAGAACAATGACGGTATCTCCCTTTTTAATCCTGCATGATTCATATTTTGCCATTTCAGACTCCTAGAGGACCTCGGGTGCAAGCGAGACGATCTTCATAAAATTCTTTGCCCTGAGCTCACGAGCAACCGGTCCGAAGATACGGGTTCCGATGGGCTCGCGCTGGTTGTTCAAAATCACGGCAGAGTTCTCGTCGAATCGTATGGTCGTACCGTCAGAACGCTTATGCGCCCGCACTGTCCGAACCACCACGGCTAGTAAGACATCCCCCTTTTTTACCTTTGTTCGCGGCACAGCCTCTTTTACGCTCACCACGATGACATCACCGAGAGAGGCATATCTCCGCCTGGTGCCCCCCAGCACCTTGATGCACATGACTTCCTTTGCACCGGAGTTGTCCGCAATCTTCAACCTAGTCTGCTGTTGAATCATTGCCGGCCTCCGTGATAAATTCCAGTTCCTGTTTCGAGAGGATCTTGACCACCCTCCAGC